>NZ_SSMG01000359.1 GCF_009873615.1 Photobacterium lucens | reverse complement strand
AAAAGGAAGTGTCATATTTATATGATAACCATTTTACTATGAAGCATAAGTTAATCAGTTAATTAGCGGTGCCTTTTGAGATTATTCGAAGGCACTGATTTATCTTATTTGCAAATTATTTTGGATATTTAGTAGCTTATGGTATTATTTATACCCATTTCGCAAATTAATAGTTGATAATGGGTTTTATTTAGCTTAGTTGCTTTATAACAAAAGTTTGTTTAACAGTTGAGATATGAGCAGATGATCAGACAACGTACACTTAAAAGCATTGTGCAAACGACCGGTGTGGGTCTCCACTCTGGGCGTAAAGTGACGCTTACTCTACGTCCTGCGGCCGCTAATACTGGCGTGATTTATCGTCGCACGGATCTAAATCCACCTGTGGATTTCCCTGCTAATGCAGATTCTGTCCGCGATACCATGCTATGTACAGCTCTTGTAAATGAAGAGGGCGTGCGTATTTCTACGGTTGAGCACTTGAATGCAGCACTAGCAGGTATGGGTATCGATAATGTTATTATCGAAGTAAACGCACCAGAAATCCCAATTATGGATGGTAGTGCTAGCCCATTTATCTACCTGCTTCAATCTGCGGGTATTGAAACGTTGAATACGCCAAAGCGTTTTCTTCGCATTAAAAAGCCTGTTCGCATTGAAGATGGCGACAAGTGGGCGGAGCTCGTTCCTTACAACGGTTTCCGTCTAGATTTTGCTATCGAGTTTAACCACCCTGCGATTGAATCAGATCAGCAGCGTCTAGTGTTAGATTTTTCAAGCCAGTCTTTTGTTAAAAATATTAGCCGCGCGCGTACCTTTGGTTTCATGCGTGATATCGAATATCTACAATCACAAAACTTATGTTTAGGTGGTAGTTTCGATAATGCTATCGTACTGGACGATTACCGCATCCTGAATGATGACGGCTTACGTTTTGACAATGAGTTAGTAACTCACAAAGTATTAGATGCCATTGGTGACTTATACATGTGTGGTCATAACATCATTGGTGAAATGCGCGCTTACAAATCAGGTCATGCGTTAAACAACAAGTTGTTACGTGCAGTATTGGCAGATCAAGAAGCTTACGAGTGGTCAACCTTTGAAGATGAGCAGCAAGTACCGGTTACTTTTGCTCAACCAGGTATGGTTCTCGCTTAATACCATTGCGATGCAAGAATTAAAAAAACGCCGAACTTCGTGTTCGGCGTTTTTGTATCTATTCATTGCTGTCTTTTCTTCATAGCCAATTGTGCTAGCCGCTCTAATCGTTTTTTTACTTTATCTGGTGCAGTTGCCGCTGTGGCTAATAAGTGTTGTGCAGCTATATCAGAAATTGGTTTTTGCACAATATCAGGGATCTTGTTTTGTTTTTGCTCTTGAATTGCAGCAAGTGCGGGATTGACCTTGATTTCAATGTCTTGCAGTTTGGGTAACAGCTTTTCTCTTAACTTCATGATCAGTTGATGACGTTCATAATTGAGTCGCATCGACCATGCAGCAGAGGCAGTTTCAATGATCAATATCCCCTGACGGTAATTACTCACACGACAATGCTCGGCACCATTGACATATTGTTTTACTGCTTTATTAAGCTGACTTAATGCCATCGCGCGTTGCTGAATATTATTAAGTCCAGTTTCTTCTAAAATATCACCAGTAGTTTGCGGACGATGATCTCTCATGGCTTGTGATCCTAGGTAATGCAGTCAGATAGAGTAAAAATTTGCGGATATGATCCTAATTTTGCGAATATAAAAAGCGCTCTGGCCGCTTTTCCCATAGGCGATGACACTATTATGACTTATTATATCATTCATATAGGTTAATATATCTGGAAAGATGTGCCTGTTCGCGTTGTGACTTAATTCGCTGTAATTAAGCGATCAATAGTTTTTCCTCTTCATTGTTTACGGTTATTACAAAACAACCCTTGAAAAAAGAACTGTTCGACGCAATATCAGGTACTACACAGTTTCAGGAATATCCTCTTAGTCACCATTGTGGCGATTCTAGTGGGACAGGGATTGCTTAAGGTCCCCCAGAGAATGAAACCAAGATTAAGCGATTCAGCAATAGAACGCTGATATAACAAAGAGAAAACGGCATCGCCATGTTATCAAAACTACTGACTAAAATTATCGGTAGCCGTAACGACCGCACTCTGCGTCGTATGCGCAAAATTGTTGATCAAATCAATAAGCTAGAACCTCAATTTGAAAGCCTGCAAGATCATGAGCTGCAAGCAAAAACAGCTGAATTTCGTGAGCGTTTAGATCAAGGCGAAACGCTAGATCAACTATTACCGGAAGCCTTCGCGACAGTTCGTGAAGCATCAAAACGTATTTACGGTATGCGTCACTTCGATGTCCAGCTGCTAGGCGGTATGGTACTGAATGACTGTAAAATTGCAGAAATGCGTACAGGTGAAGGTAAAACCTTAACAGCTACCTTGCCTTCATACCTTAATGCCCTAACAGGTAAAGGTGTTCACATCGTAACAGTGAACGACTACCTTGCGGCACGTGACGCCGAAACTAACCGTGCGTTATTTGAATTCCTTGGCATGACTGTTGGTGTAAACGTACCTAACATGGCACCGCATGCTAAGAAAGAAGCTTACGCTGCTGATGTACTTTACGGTACAAACAATGAGTTTGGCTTTGACTACTTGCGCGATAACATGGCATTCCGCCCAGAAGATCGTGTTCAACGTGAACGCTTCTTCGCTGTTGTCGATGAGGTTGACTCAATCTTAATCGATGAAGCACGTACCCCGCTTATCATTTCAGGCCCTGCTGAAGATAGCTCTGAAATGTACATCAAAGTTAATGCACTGATCCCACAACTTGTTCGCCAAGATAAAGAAGATAGCGAAGAATACCGTGGTGAAGGTCACTACACCGTTGATGAAAAATCAAAACAAGCGCACTTAACTGAAAATGGTCAAGAGTTCGTTGAAGAGCTATTAATCAAAAATGGCTTAATGGCTGAGCACGATACCCTGTACTCGCCTGCGAACATTAGCTTGCTACACCACGTTAATGCTGGCTTACGTGCACACGTACTATTTGAAAAAGACGTTGATTACATCGTTCAAGACGACGAAGTTATCATCGTTGATGAACACACAGGCCGTACAATGCCAGGTCGTCGTTGGTCTGAAGGTCTTCACCAAGCGGTTGAAGCGAAAGAAGGCGTGAAGATCCAAAATGAAAACCAAACACTAGCCTCTATCACATTCCAGAACTACTTCCGTTTATACGAAAAACTTTCTGGTATGACAGGTACAGCAGATACAGAAGCGTTTGAATTTCAGTCTATCTATGGCCTAGATACAGTTGTACTGCCAACTAACCGTCCTATGGCGCGTATCGATAACGGCGATTTAGTCTACATGACTGAAGCTGAGAAGTTCGCTGCGATCAGCCAAGATATCAAAGAGCGCGTAGGTAATGGTCAGCCATGTCTGGTAGGTACAGTATCGATTGAAAAATCTGAGCTGCTATCTAATGCACTTAAGAAAGAAGGCATTAAGCACAACGTACTGAATGCTAAATTCCACGAAAAAGAAGCGGATATCATTGCAGAAGCGGGTGCCCCAGGTGCGGTAACTATCGCAACTAACATGGCAGGTCGTGGTACTGATATCATGCTAGGTGGTTCGTGGAAGTCGGATGTTGAGAAATTAGATAACCCAACTGAAGAGCAAATCGCAAACATCAAAGCGAAGTGGCAAGAAAAACACGACGCTGTTCTAGCTTCTGGTGGTCTACACATCATTGGTACTGAACGTCACGAATCTCGTCGTATTGATAACCAGTTACGTGGTCGTGCAGGTCGTCAGGGTGATGCTGGTTCATCTCGTTTCTACCTATCGATGGAAGATGGCTTAATGCGTATCTTCGCATCCGATCGTGTATCAGGCATGATGAAGAAGCTTGGTATGGAAGAAGGTGAAGCGATTGAGCACCCATGGGTATCAAAAGCGATTGAAAACGCACAACGTAAAGTTGAAGGTCGTAACTTTGATATTCGTAAACAGCTGCTTGAATTTGATGACGTAGCAAATGACCAACGTAAAGTGGTTTACGAACTACGTGATGAGTTAATGCAAGCTGATGATATCAGCGAGATGATCGAGCATAACCGTGAAGATGTCCTGAACGCATTAATGGATAGCTACATTCCACCTCAATCACTTGAGGAAATGTGGGATATCGAAGGTTTAGAAACGCGTCTGAAAGAAGATTACGATCTTGAACTTCCTATCCAGCACTGGCTTGATACTGAAGACAAACTTTACGAAGAAGCGCTACGTGAGCGTATCGTAGAGAAAGCACTAGAAGTATACCGCGAGAAAGAATCTGTTGTGGGTGCTGAAGTGTTACGTAACTTCGAGAAAACGGTGATGCTACAGAACCTTGATACGCTATGGAAAGAACACCTAGCGGCAATGGATCACCTACGTCAAGGTATTCACTTACGTGGTTACGCGCAGAAGAACCCGAAACAAGAGTACAAGCGTGAGTCGTTTGAACTGTTTGAAGAAATGCTTGATAACTTGAAGAGCGATGTTATCTCGATCCTAAGTAAGGTTCGTGTACAGCAGCAAGAAGAAGTTGATCGCATGGAAGAAGAGCGCCGTCAAATGGCAGAAATGCTAGCACGTCGTCAACAGTTCGAGCATCAAAGTGCTGAAAACCAAATTGTAGATGAATCATCGCAAGAAGCAGGTGAGTCTCAAGGTACTTACGAGCGTGAAGAGCGCAAAGTAGGTCGTAAT
The DNA here is from genome assembly GCF_009873615.1 of Photobacterium lucens. Taxonomy (GTDB): domain Bacteria; phylum Pseudomonadota; class Gammaproteobacteria; order Enterobacterales; family Vibrionaceae; genus Photobacterium; species Photobacterium lucens. The sequence continues at coordinate 138 of NZ_SSMG01000359.1, read as the reverse complement.
GAGCCTTGTCCTTGTGGTTCTGGCAAGAAGTACAAGCAATGTCACGGTAAGATCAGCTAAGGTTTTATCCTGATAATAAAAAAGTCGCTCTCGGGCGACTTTTTTGTTGCTTATTTTTCGCGTTAACTTATTTATTTG
>NZ_SSMG01000358.1 GCF_009873615.1 Photobacterium lucens | reverse complement strand
ATGATAATGTACATATTGCAGCTGGTAAAAAAATTCAGTTGGGAAATAATGTTCTTATTGCAAGTAGAGTTTTTATAACAGATCACAATCATGGATCCTTTCCTTTTGAATCAGAAATTAATACTCCTATTTCGGATAGAAAATTAAGTTTCGATGCTGTAAATATTGAAGATAATGTATGGTTAGGGGAGGGTGTTATTGTTCTTCCCGGTGTAACGATTGGAAAAAATAGTATTATAGGCGCTGGAACTATAGTTACAAAATCTATACCAGAGAACTCTATAGCTGTCGGAAATCCAGCAAGAGTAATTAAAGAGTTTTGTTTTATATCTAATTCATGGAGAGATGTTCTTTGAAAATTGTACAGCCTACATTAACGTTAAGTATTGTAAGTCATGGTCATGGCGTTTTGATAAAAGATCTTTTATGTGATTTAAATCATTTAGATTTTTCTGATTTTTCATCTGTTGAGGTTGTTTTAATTTTAAATATTCCAGAAAATGAAGATTATATAAATCATCTTAACTTAAAAGTTAAAGTTATTAGGAATGCCACAC
>NZ_SSMG01000357.1 GCF_009873615.1 Photobacterium lucens | reverse complement strand
AATTTATTTGATATTACTGTCGAAAAGAATAAATTTTCGAAATCATATAGTGAAAGTAAACCTAACATTATGATCACTCGAAGTTATATTGAAAAAGTATCACTAGATAGATTAAGAAGCATTATTATGCCTATCTATATTGAAAAAAAGTTAGAAGCGATTTTAATGATTGACTTATACTTTGGTCATATGGATAAGTACATTCATGATTTTAATGAAACTAATTACACCCAATATGAGAGAAGAAATAGACATAACTATTTCACTAAAGAGATAGATATTCCCTATACCAAAGGTGATTTATCTAACCAAGTAATAGGACTAGATTGGTTAAACGTATTATCAATTTCACTTGCTTTTTATATTGTTGTTGAATCTATTTATTTGCTCGTTTACTTAACTAAAAATAAATTAGCTTCTTTAATG
>NZ_SSMG01000356.1 GCF_009873615.1 Photobacterium lucens | reverse complement strand
CACTATATTGCTGTCACTTGATTAAATTGCTCAAATAATTAGCGGTCGTGCTTTTTGCATTATTAGTTCGCACTTATATTTATTATTTATTGATTAATATCAATACTTGGTTATTAAAATGGTTGAGAATTGTATTACAAATGCTTGAATTATTACTCTCCATTCGAGCGACATTATCAGCAAGAGTTAATGCCAACATGGAACGCTTTGAAAGTGATTTGATGACTTTTTCTAAAGCCTTACTATCAATCAATGATATTTCAGGCGTGATGGATTTTCTTAATAACGAAGATCTATTATTTATAAATGTTGAACGTGTGAATCTAATTTTAAAGCAAGATTTGGATAGCCAACCAAGCCTTTACTATTTAGATCAAGACAAGCAATGTCAGCAATTTGATTACACAGAATCAAGCCTTGCCCTACATGGTGCGGCAATGTGTGATTACTGCCATCATTTAGATGGTGAAACGCTATATCAAACATTTCCCCAATTAGCGAATCATCCTGCCTATGAGGGTGTGGCTAATTATTGCAAAATTCCGCTTTCTATTTGTAATCAGCCATTAGGTGCGATCGAATATATTAATTTATCGATGCCGAGTGATAGTGAAAGCGAAAAACAGTTCAAATTATTCAATAATATGATTTCAGCGATGATTGAACATATTATTGAGCATCAAACAGCTTCAACAGTAACTGAAAAACTGACCACCGAGAAAAATAACTTTCAGGTGTTAGTGGATGTTACTAATACTGTGATCAGTCAAAGTACCAAGAAAGAACTTATCGGCTCATTATTACGATTTTTATATCAACATTTTGGTATGAGCGATTTATCGATAATTCAATTAAGTGATGGTCATTATAACCAACACTCAGCCAGCTTTATTGATGGTGAAATGGATTATCAGTGTCATTTCTTTACCAATGATCGCATGATTAAAAATGCAATTAAAAATAATAAACATGTATTTTTAACGGCTAACGATATTGCCAAGATGCAAGCGGATAATAATAGTCCGTATTTTCCTGAGCGTGTAAAAAGTGCATGTGTGATGCCACTGATATTCCGTGGTGTCACCGTTGGCTATATCAGTTTCATGACCTTGCTTGAAAAGAACTATCAAGCGGCTGACGTTGAGTTATTTCAACAGATCGCAGCCCGTGTTGCCTTGGCAATGCATAGCATTAAAACCCATCAAGCAAGTATTCCTAGTCGCCCAATGACCAAGTTCGTCAATATTGCTGATGATATGGGCGATCACGTTATTTTTGACGACATCATTAGCCAAAGTGAAGTGATGAATAAGGTGTTAGAGCAAGTGGCGTTAGTGGCTAGTTGCGATAGTACCGTATTGATCTTAGGTGAATCAGGTACAGGTAAAGAGTTGATCGCCCGTGCCATCCATAAACTAAGTATGCGCAGTAAAACCCGCATGGTGAAAATGAACTGTGCTGCGATCCCTGCTGGTTTATTTGAAAGTGAATTGTTCGGTCATGAGCGTGGCGCATTTACTGGTGCAATTAGCCAGCGTGTTGGTCGTTTCGAACAAGCCCATAAAGGCACACTGTTTTTAGATGAAATTGGCGATATGCCATTAGAGCTACAGCCTAAGTTATTACGTGCACTGCAAGAAAATGAAATCGAGCGTGTGGGTAAAAACGAGCTGATCAGCGTTGATGTACGCATTGTGGTGGCAACTAACGTCAACTTGCTAGAAATGGTAGAGAAAAAGAAGTTTCGTAACGATCTTTACTACCGTTTGAATGTATTCCCAATCGAGATCCCGCCATTACGTGAACGTGCGGAAGATATTCCACTATTAGTGAAGCATTTCACCCGTGAACTCGCTAAAAAAATGGGTAAAACCATTACTGCGGTAGCAGCAGAAGATCTCGATATTATGCGCGCTTTCCCTTGGCCGGGTAATGTCCGTGAATTACGTAATTTTGTTGAACGTTCGGTGATTTTAACCCGAGGAAATGTGCTTAACGTACCTGTTCAGGAGCTAAAAACAAGCCACACGCTTTGCGCTGATTCTACGGTGGTTAGCGATGACACCTTAGTTGTAACTAAGACTGTACCTGTTGTGAGTGCAGCACCGTTATCTGATGACAAAATGGCTTCGCAATCAGCGTCACCAGCACAGAGTACACCGATAAAGCCAACCATAGATAAAGCTGCGGTGATCGCTGCATTAAAAGCGTGTCATGGGGTCGTAGCTGGGCCTAATGGTGCAGCGAATCAATTAGGTTTAAAGCGTACTACCTTGTTATCTCGCATGCAGAAAATGGGCATTAATTGCCAAGATTTTCGTGAAAGTCCAAGCGTTTAATTTCAGATTTTATTGATTATAGGATCACTATTTTGACCACCTTTGATGTGACATCAACCGATGACATTAGTGATGCTTGTCAGCGTCCAATTGTTCGCTATCGCAAAGGAGAAAGCGATTTTAGCGAGATGGATTTCATTATTGAAGAAACGCCTGTCGCACTGGCATTTAATGGCGTGGCTTACACCGTGATGATGTGTACGCCCCATGATTTAGAGCAGTTTGCGATTGGTTTTTCACTATCGGAAGGGATCATTGATCATCACCGTGATATTCACGATATGACCATTACTCACCACGATAACGGGATTAATTTAGACATTGAGATCGCTAATCGCTGTGCTGAAAGGCTCAAGCAAAAGCGTCGTTCATTAGCAGGATTAACAGGCTGTGGGATCTGTGGTGAAGAAAAATTAGAAACCGTGTGTCGGATGCTAATGCCACTGCCAACCAGCACTGAATTTGATTTAAGCCATTTAGAGCAAGCTTTACGCCAGTTACTGGATCATCAAGCACTTAACCAGTTAACAGGGGCGGCACATGCCGCAGCTTATCTGGATAAAAATGGGCAACTATTAGCGGTGTTTGAAGATGTGGGTCGTCATATTGCGTTAGATAAGCTGGTTGGTTATATCCACCAAAAACGCTTATCGGGCGGGGCAGTATTAGTGACCAGCCGAGCCAGTTTTGAAATGGTGCAAAAGGCAGCATCAGCAGGGGTTGAAGTGTTATTAGCCGTATCGTCAGCAACCAAGATGGCAGTGGATCTTGCGGATCGCTTGAATATCACCTTGCTTGGGCATTGTCGCCGTGGTCGAGCCGATGCGTATGCTCACCCAGAACGTGTTTTTGGCATGATTTAATGTCGTGCTTTGATCGTACTTAACGCTAAGTATGGCGTGAAGTATTTAACAACATTACCGGATATGCCGGTTAATTTTTAAGAAGATACTGATATGAAAATGAAACATCTAATGGTGGGTTTGCTAGCTACCTCTTTTTCTCCTCTTGCTTTAGCACACCCAGGTCACATTGGTCCTCACGCATCTGCGTTCATGAGTGGTTTTGTTCACCCATTCACAGGTATGGATCACCTAAGCGTAATGCTAGGTGTGGGTCTATTAGCGGCAATCATGGGTGGTAAAGCCATTTCTCGTCTACCTCTTGCATTCATCTCTATCATGATTGTTGGTGCTGCGCTGGGTGTTTCTGGTGTTGTGATCCCGGGTGTTGAACTAGGTATCGCTGTTTCTGTTATTGCTATGGGCGCAATGCTACTTGCTGGTGGTCGTCTTTCTGCAAAAGTAGCAACTGGTGCTGTAATGGCATTTGCACTATTCCACGGTATGGCTCACGGTATGGAAATGCCACTTGGTGCTCGTACAGCTGAATACTTCATTGGTTTCGTACTAGCAACAGCAACGCTACACGCTTGTGGTGTGGTACTAGGTAAGTTCATTGCAAACTCTGCAGCAAACCGTCGTGTAACAGGCGTACTAGGTGTCGTAATGGCGGCATTTGGTGGCATGTTAATGCTGTCTTAATTGCAGGTTAGTAATAGTGACAGACAACATTGCACGACAATATATTCATATTACCGGCATTGTACAGGGGGTCGGTTTCCGCCCCTTTGTCTACCAACTAGCGACACAACATGCGCTAGTTGGTTCGGTGATCAATGATTCGGAAGGGGTAAAGATTGACGTTCAAGGCTCGATTTCAACGTTAGTGTCTTTCTCTGCTCAATTAGTTGAGCAAGCACCGACATTAAGTCGCATTGATGATGTGACGATCACCGAACGACCATTATGGTCTGAATTGGAAAAGCCGATTACTTTTGGTATTGAACAAAGCCAACAGCGTGATAGCACAACAGTGTGTATATCACCAGATCAAGGGCTTTGTGATGCCTGTAAGCGGGATATTTCCAATGCAGATTCTCGATATTTCCAATATCCCTTTACCAACTGCACCCACTGCGGTCCTCGTTATAGCATTATTAAAGCACTGCCTTATGATCGCGCATCCACCAGTATGCAAGACTTTGCGCTGTGTCCTGATTGCGCCAAGGCGTATAAAAACCCGTTAGATCGTCGTTATCATGCCCAACCGATCAGCTGTGATTGCTGTGGCCCTTGGGTCACGCTTTATGATGCCAAGCTACGAGTAAAATCTTGTACGGAATTACCACTGATTGCTACTAAACACACGGCGATTGAGCAACTTGCACAACAGATTAAAAACGGTGACATCGTTGCCATTAAAGGTATCGGTGGTTTTCATCTAGCTTGCGATGCGACGAACCCTCAAGCTGTCGCCAATTTACGGTTATTGAAACATCGCCCATCAAAGCCATTAGCGATCATGGTGTCTGATGCTGGTATTGCTAAAGACGTGGTTGAAGGTTGTGATGCTGAATGGCAAGCATTAGAAGCACAAGCAAGACCGATTGTGCTGATGCGCAAGCGAGATACCCAATGTCGTCAAAATGTCAAAATGGCTGACGATCTTGCGCCTAACGTGCCATATCTAGGCATCATGCTTCCTTATACGCCATTGCATTATTTGTTATTTGCAGAGCTTGAGAAGTTGGGTGCAACCAGTGCATTAGTAATGACCAGTGCAAACTTATCAGGCATGCCAATAGCGACAGAATTAGCGCAGGTGAGTGCTCAGTTCTCTGGCTGTATTAGTGCTATTTTGGATCATAATCGCCCAATTGTGAGCGCATGTGATGATAGCCTTGTTCATTATGCTGGCGGAAGAATCCGTGTGCTACGTATGGCAAGAGGCTATGCGCCAGTGAGCCATTTTGGTACTGGTAGCGAACAAAGCACAGGTAATATCACCGTAGCCCTAGGTGCAGAGCAAAAATCAACGATTGGGTTAGCATTGCCGAAACAGTGGCTATTATCACCTTATATCGGTGACTTGGATGATCTTGATACCGAGCAGCGTTACCAAGATACCTTTCATCATTTAGCCGCACTGTATCATGTTAAACCGCAGCAATTGGTATGCGATAAACATCCCGGCTATCACTCATCACAATTTGCGCAAACCTACCACGCTAAAGCGAATTTAACTGCGCCACTGTTGAAGGTACAGCACCATCACGCCCATGTATTAGCGGTCATGGCAGAGCATCATTTAACCGAGCAAGTATTAGGTTTTACTTTTGATGGTACAGGTTGGGGCGACGATCAAACCGTGTGGGGTGGTGAAGTCTTACTTTCAACACCACAAAGTTACCAACGTGTCGGACATTTGCGTCAATTTCGCTTAATTGGCGGCGAAAAAGCGATAAAAGAGCCAGCTCGATTACTGTTTGCCATATTGCTGGAATGCTACTCATTGGCTGAAATTAAAGCGATGCAACTGCCAGCCTTCAGTGCTTGGAGTGAGTTTTACTTTAATAATCTCTATCAGTTATGGCAATCAGGCAGTCAATCGCCATATACCTCATCCATGGGGCGTTTAATTGATGCATGGGCAAGTTTATTAGGCTTGGTGGATAAGGTCGGCTATGAAGGCGAATGCGGCTTACAACTTGAACACGCTGCCATGAGTGCATGTTCAGAGTCAGCGTTATCGTTTGATATCAGTAAAACCAATCTTATCGACTGGCAACCGTTATTTTCAGCGCAATTACTGAAACAGATCGCCACTGATAAGAGTGATGCGTTACGTCACGAATTAGCCCTAGGTTTTATTAACGCAATTGCCAACGTGATCATAGATATTGCCCAAGGTTACAGCCATTTACCGATAGCGTTAGGCGGCGGTGTTTTTCAAAACCGAGTGTTAGTCGACAAGGTATTTGCGCTGGTGAAACAACAGGATTTATCCCTTTTCTGTGGCGAAACGCTTCCTGCTAATGATGCATCTATTGCTGCAGGGCAACTGTGGTATGCCATTTTCCAACATAATAATTAGAGAGACATGCTATGCATGAGTTATCACTGAGTATGAATACGGTGGATACCGTGGTTGAACAGGCGAAAAAGCAAGGCTTTCATCGTGTAACTCGGGTGACACTAGCCATTGGCACATTATCGTGCATTGAGCCCCATGCATTGGCAACTGGATTTGAATTTGCAACACGAGGGACGATTGCAGAAGGCGCTAAGTTAGCCATTGAGCCTGTACAAGCTCAGGTATGGTGTATGGATTGCCAACGTTATATTGATATGGACGAGCGTGGTGTCTGTTGCCCTCATTGCCATGGTTATCAGCTGAAAGTTGAAACCGGTGACGAATTAATGATTAAGAATATTGAGGTTGAGTAATGTGTAATGTATGTGGCTGCGGAGATAGCCGAGTAGAAGGTGTCGCACACGGGGATCATCATCACGATCACCACGGGCATAGTCACCATGAACATGACCACCACCACGAGCATCATCATAATGGACATCACCATGATCATAGCCAAGCTCAACAAGTGAGCAATGAACAGCCTGTTGTGATCCATCATCACTATCACCATCAAGGTGACGTGCATCATCACGTTCATTACACTTTACCTGCAACATCGCATCACGATCAAAGCCATTCGCATCACGATCACCATGAGCACTCTCATCACCAACCAGAAACCATGGCAAAAGGCGATTTACACTATGGTAAAGGTGAAGCAGAAGTCCATGTAGCTGGGGTTTCTCAGCGTCAACTACTGACGTTAGAGATGGATATTTTAGGCAATAACAACAAGCTTGCTGAACATAATCGTGAGCATTTTGAAGCTAATAAGCAGTTAGTGCTTAACCTCGTTTCAAGCCCAGGTTCTGGTAAAACGACTTTGCTTACTGAAACTTTAATGCAGTTAAAGCCGCAGTTTCCTTGTGCGGTGATTGAAGGGGATCAGCAAACCTCAAATGATGCGGATCGTATTCGTGCAACTGAAGTACCTGCAATTCAAGTCAATACTGGTAAAGGTTGCCATTTAGATGCACAAATGGTGCATGATGCTTATCATCAACTGGCCATGAATGAACCGGGTTTCTTGTTTATTGAAAACGTGGGGAACTTAGTGTGCCCAGCGAGTTTTGATTTAGGTGAAGCATGTAAAGTAGCAATCCTATCTGTCACTGAAGGGGAAGATAAGCCACTTAAATACCCGAATATGTTTGCAGCCGCTGACTTAATGTTGATCAACAAAGTCGATTTATTGCCGTATGTTGATATCAATATTGAAGACTGTATTGCGAGTGCTCGAAAAGTTAATCCAAATATTCAAGTGATCAAACTGTCAGCCAAAACTGGTGAGGGAATGGAGGCATGGTTAAATTGGCTGACTGAGCAACTACAGCAACGTCAGTAATCTCGACAGTTATTTATCAAATTTTAAAACCACAGGTTAACGTCATGTGCCTGTGGTTTTTTCTATCTATCATTGGCTTATCGATATTTTAACTAGAAAGAGCCTTGAGAACTGTGTTTTCTTTGCTGATTAGGATCGGATAGAGGGGATATTTTATAGATCAAACAGCCTAACTAATTTCATGCTCTTTTATGCGTTAGACCTTTTACTCATTTACATCGTATTAACGTGATTTTATCGCTTGAGTTCCGTTTTTAATAAGAAATATTTCTTGTTAAAAGCGAGAGTAAAGCTATAAGAAAATG
>NZ_SSMG01000355.1 GCF_009873615.1 Photobacterium lucens | reverse complement strand
GCGGTAGTTCAGTTGGTTAGAATACCGGCCTGTCACGCCGGGGGTCGCGGGTTCGAGTCCCGTCCGCTCCGCCACTTTATTTGAGCGTCGTCTCGTTAAACACGAACTACAGGGGTGTAGCTCCAATTGGCAGAGCAGCGGATTCCAAATCCGCGTGTTGGGAGTTCGAATCTCTCCACCCCTGCCATCTTCAAAAGCCTCGTCAGAAATGACGAGGCTTTTTTGCATTTGTGTTTTAGCAATAGCAACTGACTTCACTGTATCAATATTTGAGAGTATTAAGCTTGAAACCTAAGCCTTATCCATGTCTATCATTTAAAGCCTCGTCAGAAATGTCGGGGCTTTTTCATTTATAGTGTTCTATTTAGTGGTGATGTAAAAAAGCCTCATAACTGCGATGAGGCTTGATTCGAGTTAACGTGATGATAATTAGATGTAGTGATAAAAATGCCTTAACCACTGCTCTGCAATCATCATCTCGTCTTTTTCTGAGAGTGCTTGTATACCACGCTTAAACTGATGGGGATTATCAAGTAGTTTTAAACCTGCGAGCATATGGGCAGCTTCAAATAAATAGAGAGTAGGATCGCCCATGCCTGTTTTAAAAGGGGTATTTGCTGACTCTCCACCTGCCAGTAGATACACACTATGGCCTTGTTTGTTTTTATATTCTTTGGTGAGTGCATTCGAGTGTACTTCTGTCAGTACACCATTTGCTAATAGCTCGGGTAAGTGAAGCTCGTCATCTGCGGAGGTGACAGTACTAATAAACATGGGTTGCGATAGGTTATCTATCATTTCAGGGGTAATAGATTGATTACCGGTGCAGCAGAACAACATATTACAGTGTTCAACGAGATGGTTGATTGAACAGGCTTTAATACCATCTCTAGGAAATTGGGTAAGTTTACGGGGATCGAAATCGGCTACATGAATATTGGTAATGCCTTTTGCTTTTAAGTGTTTGATCACTCCTCGACCGAGGTTACCTGCGCCAATCACTCCCACTTTTAGAAATCCTGAGTTATTGATTTTTAGACCAAACTCTTCACGTAAGATTTGATCGGAATAATGAACAATACACTCTGATGCTTCAAAGTCAGCCGGCATTTTAATACTAAGATGAGAGACGGAAACTAACGGTTTAGAGAGTGGTTTATCGAGGTATTTTTGTAGTCCATTAGCGGTTAGCTCGGTAATGCCAATACATTGCTCTTGGAAGGTTTCACAAATATGCGAAATAGCATAAGAGAAGTAGCCACCGTGATCGAGGATCAGAAAAGGGGTATCTGCATCAACGTATTGACGGATAAGAGCTTCACAGTGTGTGGGATCTTTTAAGTAGGCTTTATTGTTTTGGGTCGAGACAACGTGGCAATGGGGGATCGTGCTGATAGTGGTTAGTAGGCCGGGAGTAGCACCAAGCGTGGCATCTTTGGGAATAAATACTAGCTTTTCAGCGAGTTCTGCTAGCACGTTGATATAAGGCAGTGAGCCTTCGTAGCTGTGCATGACAGAAAAAATGACGAGGTTATCTGGAATAGAATGCGCTTGAGCTAATGTTTTTAAAAATTGGTAACCATGATCTGCATAGAAATCAGCGCAATATGAATGCGTTAAGATTGGTTTTGGCACTACTGTTGTTCCTTGAAAAATGTACAAGAGAGCTAAAGTAAGCTCTCTGAATAACTGTCATGAAAAAGTTGTAGCAAAGCATGTAATAGAGGTTCTTGTTCGCGAGATTGTTTACAACACAAACCTAAACTCATAGGTTCGATTGATTCGGTACTAAATCGTTGAACCTTGTCGCTGACAGGACTGTTATTTATTACCACATCTGGCGCAATTCCAACACCACATCCTAGTGCGACCATACTGACAATGGCCTCATGTCCTGATATTTGGGCATAAATAGAAGGGGTTATTTTCTTTTTCTTAAACCATTTATCAGCACGAGTTCGCGCTGGCCCCGATTCTGGCAGTATAAAGGGTAAAGATTTCCAATCTGGATCATGGTTTAAGCTTTTTTGTAGCGTAGGGGCTGAAATTATTGGGCTGATCAGTGACATTTGGATTTGATCAACTTCGATGTAAGTTAATTTAGGCGGTAAATTGTCGGGCTTAGCAGCAATGGCGATATCAACTTCATCAGAAAGCACTTTATCAATAGCCAATGCCGGATCGCCTGTTTGCAGTTGGATTTCGATATGTGGATAGATGACACGAAACTTATTAAGAATGGTTGGCAAGTGGCTATAACTGGCGGTAACTGAGCAAAACAGGGTTAACTTCCCTTGTAGCTGAGAATGCTCTTCCTGCAATTCACTTTTCACTTCAAACCAATTACTCACAATTAAAGAGGCGACAGGAAGGAGCTTTTTTCCTGCGAGGGTGAGCTCGACACTACGATTATCACGAATAAACAAGGTTTGCCCTAAGTCTTCCTCTAAGCGTTGAATGACACGACTTAAAGCGGAAGGGCTGATGTGCATTGCCTGTGCAGTTTGGCTGAAGTTATGGGATTCACAAAGGTGAAGAAATAGTTGCAGGTTTTTAATATTCATCGTCCATGTTGCATAATTTGCAATTAGTTGTTGTGAATATAGCACTTTGCGCAACAAATTACCTGATCTACTATCAGGTTATTCGACAGTAAAGATGTCGACCCAAGGATATATTTTCACGGAGTTTGTTGTTATGGCTAATTATTTTAATACCCTGAACCTACGTCAGCAGTTAGATCAACTAGGTCGTTGTCGTTTTATGGATCGTGCTGAGTTTGCAACTGAAGCTGATTACCTAAAAGGTAAGAAAGTGGTGATCGTAGGTTGTGGTGCGCAAGGTCTAAACCAAGGTCTGAATATGCGTGATTCAGGTCTGGATGTGTCTTATGCATTGCGCCAAGCGGCGATTGATGAGCAACGTCAATCATTTAAAAACGCGAAAGAGAATGGGTTTGAAGTAGGTAGCTACGAGCAACTGATCCCGCAAGCAGATCTAGTGGTAAACCTAACTCCTGATAAGCAGCACACTAACGTGGTTGAAACAGTAATGCCACTGATGAAGCAAGGTGCGGCTCTTGGTTACTCACACGGTTTCAACATCGTTGAAGAAGGTATGCAAATTCGTAAAGACTTAACCGTTGTTATGGTAGCACCTAAGTGTCCAGGTACAGAAGTACGTGAAGAGTACAAGCGTGGCTTCGGTGTGCCAACACTGATCGCCGTTCACCCTGAAAATGATCCACAAGGCGATGGTCTTGAAATTGCTAAAGCATGGGCGGCAGCAACGGGCGGTCATCGTGCAGGCGTACTAGAGTCGTCATTTGTTGCTGAAGTTAAATCTGATCTAATGGGTGAGCAAACTATTCTTTGTGGCATGCTACAAGCTGGCTCTATCGTATGTTACGAGAAGATGATTGCTGATGGTATTGCACCTGAGTACGCAGGCAAACTGCTACAATATGGTTGGGAAACGATCACTGAAGCACTGAAGTTTGGTGGTGTCTCTCACATGATGGATCGTTTATCAAACCCTGCAAAAGTAAAAGCGTTTGATTTGTCTGAAGAGCTAAAAGATCTGATGCGTCCACTTTACAACAAGCACATGGATGACATTATCTCTGGTCACTTCTCTAGTACCATGATGGCTGATTGGGCAAATGATGATGCCGATCTACTTGGCTGGCGTGGCGAAACCGCTGAAACACAATTTGAAAACTACCCAGCATCTGATCTTCAAATTAGCGAGCAAGAGTACTTTGATAACGGTATCTTGATGGTTGCTATGGTACGTGCAGGTGTTGAACTAGCATTTGAAGCTATGACTGCATCAGGCATCATTGATGAGTCTGCATACTACGAATCACTACACGAACTACCGCTTATCGCAAACACCATTGCACGTAAGCGCCTGTACGAAATGAACGTGGTTATCTCTGATACCGCAGAGTACGGTAACTACCTATTTGCTAACGTGGCAACGCCATTACTGCGTGATCAGTTTATGCCTAAAGTCGGTACAGATGTGATTGGTAAAGGGTTAGGTGAGACATCTAACTTTGCTGATAACCAGAAGCTAATTGAGGTGAACGAAGCACTACGTAATCACCCAGTTGAAGTGATTGGTAAAGAGTTACGTGGTTACATGAAAGACATGAAGAAAATCGCAGTAGGCGGTTAATGTCAGCGTAAGCGAATAAATAGAAAAGCCCGGTGAATACCGGGCTTTTTAGTATCTGGAATAACAGATTATGCGTTGTCGCTTTTGTCTTCAGCAGACAGTTTTGCTTCAAGCTCTGCCATTTTGTGCTCTAGCTCGTTTAGCTTTTGACGTGTGCGTAGTAGTACTTGAGTTTGTACTTCAAACTCTTCACGGTTAACAACATCTAGTTTACCCAACTGTGATTGGATCACCTGACGTACTTTTTGCTCAACGTCGTTGCCTAGATCTTTAACTGGCTGTGGCATCGCGTCTTGAATTTGCTTAGCTACTTGCTCAAGCTTTTTTGGATCAAACATGATTCGCTTACTCCGTTGCGAGAATCTTTATTCTGTTATTGTAATCGTAAAATAAAAGGGCGCGGAAATTCCAGCGCCCTTTTTACATTTCTCTATTTACTTAGAAATGGCTATCTGTCGCATCGTCATCTTCAACGAAAACAGGTAGCGGTTTGTGTTCGCTTGCTAGGAATGTATAGATAACTGGCAGAACAAACAAGGTAAATAGCGTACCAATTGAAAGACCTGCAACGATAACAATACCAATACTAAAGCGAGAGGCAGCACCTGCGCCTGATGCGTAAAGTAGTGGGATCAGACCTGCAATCATCGCACATGTGGTCATTAGGATTGGACGAAGACGGATCTTCGCGGCTTCCATGACCGCTTCTAAGCGATTCTTACCGTGGAATAGCTGCTCTTCTTTTGCCACCTCACAGATCAAGATACCGTGTTTAGTGATCAAGCCTATCAGGGTGATAAGACCTATCTGCGAGTAGATATTCAAGGTCGTTGCACCCCATGCCAGTGCGATCAACGCACCACAAATAGCAAGAGGAACCGATACTAGAATAACCAGTGGATCACGTAGTGATTCAAACTGAATAGCCAATACAAGGAAGATAACAGCCAATGCTAAACCAAAGGTTGCGTATAGTGCGTTACCTTCTGTTACGTACTGACGGCTCTCGCCTAGGTAGTTGTAGCTATAACCTTTAGGTAGTACTTTCGCCGCTTCCGTATTTAACCAGCTCACCGCATCACCAATTGATGTACCAGGGGCTAATACGCCACTGATGGTTGCTGCGTTTTGTTGGTTAAAGCTTGGTAACGTTGGTGGTGTTGATGTCACCTTGATGGTTACTAAGCTACCTAGTGGGATCAGATCACCTGTATTGGTTTTCACGTAGTAGTTGTTTAAATCGTTTGGATTGAAACGGTTCTTACGTTCAACTTGTGGGATCACCTTGTATGAACGACCTAAGATATCAACGCGGTTAATGTCACCGCCTGCCAGCATGGTACTTAGTGTGTTACCGATAGATTGCATCGTCACACCGTAAGCACCTGCTTTGTCTTTGTTGATATTGATCTTCATGTCAGCTGAGTCGTACTTCAAGTTCAGATCCGAGTAAACAAACATCGGGTTATCTTTCACTTTCGTTAGCATCTCAGATGCTACTTGGAACAAGCTCTTAAAGTTGTTCGGAGTGGTGATCACGAACTGAACAGGGAAGCCGCCGCCCGCACCTGGCAAGCTTGGCATTTGGAACGCAGCAACCGACATTTGAGGAATGTCTTTGATTTTCTTCGCTACGTCATTAGCCACTTCTGCTTGGCTTTCAGTACGCTCACTCCAAGGTTTCAAGGTCGCTAGACCAAATGCTTGGTTGGCAGCAGGAATACCTGAGAATACCTGCGCGTATTCCACGCTCTTTTGCTCTGTTAGTACCTTGTTGACTTGGTTCATAGTGTCTTCAATGAAGTCCAAGTTTGCGTTTGATGGCGCATTACCTTGGAATACCACTACGCCGTTATCTTCCGCAGGCGCAAGCTCACTTGGAATAAACTTGAACAAGAATGGCAAACTTGCGAATGCACATACCGCAAACACGATCACCACTGGGCGCATGTTCATGATGCCGCCTAGCATCTTCTCGTAACGTAGCGTTAGACGATCTAAGAAGCGGTGTACGGCTTGTTCGAATTTATTTGGCGCAGCATTTTCTTTTAGGAAGTGCGCACACATCATCGGTGATAATGTCAGTGCGATGATCCCTGAGATAAATACGGCACCTGCTAGTGTTAATGCAAACTCTTTAAATAGCGAGCCTGTTAAGCCGCCCATTAATGCGATTGGCGCGTATACCGCACCTAGCGCGATAGTCATGGAGATAACTGGAATCGCGATTTCGCGTGTACCAATAATGGCGGCACGGAAAGGGCTTTCTCCCATCTTCATATGACGCTCAACGTTTTCAAGTACCACGATGGCGTCATCTACTACCAGACCGATGGCAAGTACCATCGCCAGTAGCGTCATCAAGTTCCACGAGAAGCCAAATAGCTGCATCACCAGCGCCACACCAACAAGTGATAGTGGAATAGTGATGATAGGGATCAGCACAGAACGTAGTGAGCCGATAAATAGCGCGATCACCACCAATACAATCACCGCTGCTTCAAGGATAGTTTTAATTACCTCATGAATAGAGTCGTTGATCGCAATCGTTGAGTCGTACATCACCGTCATCTTGATGGTGCTTGGCATGTTACGCTCAATGGTTGGTAGCAGTTTAATAACATCGGCTGCGATGTTAATTGGGTTGGCACTTGGTGCTGCTTGAATTGCAGCTACCACGGCTTCTTGACCATTTGCTGTTGCGCGGTAGCTATCACTACTTTTTGATAGTGTGACTTTCGCGATATCACCAAGACGGGTCACTTGGCCATCTTTACTGGTCACAACCAGTTTTTCTAGCGTTTCAGGGCTGTTTGACTGGGTATCTGCACTACCGTTGTAGAGTACAAAGTCATTGTTCACCTGACCTACCGCAGATTGGTAGTTATTCGCCTTTAGGACTTGAATAACATCACTTGCTGATAGGTTAAATGCCGCCATTTTCTGTGGATCTAACCAAACACGTAGCGCGTAAGGTACACCACCGTACATATCAACTTTCGATACGCCGTTAACCGTAAATAGCTGCGGCTTAACCACACGCTCGATGTAGTCAGTGATCTGACTTGAGTTCAAGCTCTTACTGGTGAAACCTAAGTAAAGCACACCCGTATCACCACCGGTTGATAGGGTGATGGTTGGATCTTGGGTTTCTGTTGGTAACTGCGAACGAACCGAGTTTACCTTCGCCAAAACATCAGCCAAGGCTGCGTTCGGGTTGGTATTCAGTTTCATTTGTACCGTGATTGTCGACATCCCCAGCGTACTTTGTGCGGTGATGTAGTCAATATTATCGGCTTGGGCTATGGCCTGTTCTAAGGGCTGAGTAATAAAGCCCTGCATCAGATCTGCACTGGCACCATAGTATGCGGTACTGACCGTTACTACGGTGTTGGTCATTTCTGGATACTGTCGAACCTGCATTTTGAATATCGCCTGAAAGCCAAGCAATGCAATCAGCAAGCTGATCGAAATTGCGAGGACGGGGCGTCTGATAAAAATATCAGTAAAGCGCATAACGAGAGTTCTCCAATTACAGCAGTGGTGTTACTGCTGGAGCTTTAAGTGCATCATTTTCAACAACATGCACTAGCGATTTGTTACTTAGACGAATTTGACCTGTGGTAACGATTTGCTCGCCAGCTTTAATGCCTGAAAGAATGCGCACTTTGTTACCGTGGTTTTGACCTGTGGTCACCACTGTTTGAATAGCACGTAACTTGCCATCAACTTCTTTTAGTACGTAAACCGTGTCACCGTATAGGGTGTAGGTGATCGCCGTTTGTGGCACGATAATTTGATCGCTAATGGTTGGCAGGATCACACGTGCACGAGCAAACATACCGCTACGTAGCTTACCGCCACTGTTAGGGATATCGGCTTGAACTTGTACTAAACCCGTTTGCGCGTTAACCGCAGGCTCGATTGCTGTGATTTGGCCTTTGAAATCGATATCTTGGTAAGCGTCAACATTGATATCTACCGTTTGACCGATTTGGATCTTAGAAATATCGGTTTGCGGTACGGTGAAACGAAAACGCATGGTACGGGTATCTTCTAGACGTACGATCTGTGTGCCTGGTTGAATGTATTGACCAAGGTAAACGTTACGTAGACCTACTTCACCATCAAACGGTGCCACGATGTCACGACGTTGGATTGACTCTTCTAACGATTTAATTTGAGCAACAAGGGCACGGTAGTTTGCTTGTGCTTCATCAAGGTTAGATTTAGACACTGAGCCTTTACGGTAAAGATCTTGGTAACGTTTGTATGTTGCTTCAACCGCTGGCAGTTTCGCTTTGGTACTTTGCAGGCTTGCGACTTCAACATTGGAGTTGATCGATACCAACTCTTGACCCGCTTTAACACGTTGACCTGATTCAAAAGCGATTTTGCTGATCACACCTGATGCTTCAGACGTTAGCGTCACACCTTGAACGGGCTCGATGAAACCAATGGCTTGGATCGCAGGGTACCAGTTCTCGCCCTTCGTCGTAACCGAAGTTACTGGGTAGTTTGGCTCTGGCATGTTTGCCATGTATTCAGCAATTTTCTTCTGTTTGAATAAGTTGAAACCAATGACACTCCCAAATAACAGGAGGACGAGAAGTAACACTACTATCCACTTTTTCATTGTTAGGTTTGCTCCGGTTTAGCGATATTAATGCAGAGTGATAGCGTCCCAAGAGGCATTGATAACGGCTTCAATTTCGTCATCACTGATCTCTAACCCACGATTAATTTGCCGACGAGCTAAACTACAACTCGTTTCAAGACTTAATACGCTCAGTACCTCGTTATCGAGATCCTTAAATAAGCCACACGCTTTTCCATCATTAAACATAGTTGCAACGGGAGAAAAGAGTTTCTGGCTTAAGCGCTTTTGATCTTGTTTATTTCGGCATGGCAGGCTTTGGAACTGTCCCCGAATGATTAACGGGGCATCACCATTGATTGTCATGTGCCATAAGTTAAGCCACATGGTGCGATAACGTTGCTTGATCGGCATGCTATCAACAATGTTGTGACTTATCTGTGCTGCGATATAACTTAAAATGTGATCATGTAATTGGTTGAGTAGGTCTTCTTTATCGTTAAAGTAACGGTAAATCGTACCTGCGGCGACGTTGGCTTCTTTTGCGACCATTTGCATCGAAAGACCATGAAAGCCGAATTCTGCGAGAAGCTTTTCTGCTGCTGCCAATATACGTTGTTTTTTCTCATTCATAATGGCAATTATATTTGGATGTGAAATGAATGAACGATCGTTCATTATTGTAGATTGTCATCCTTGATGCGCAAGTTTTAAATTAGACTTTTGAACTATATTTTTTATTTTATTGTGGTTGTTTATGCTTTTAGCAAATAAGCGCTTTTTATTTATTACCTTAACGTTATAAGTATAGAGGCCGGGCTAAATAACTAAGCAAAAAAAAGCGCATACCTGAGGTATGCGCTTATTAATTGTTTCACTTCACTTATTAGTGTTGTTCAGTTAATGGCTCTTTATTTTCTTCTGCATTTTTCTTCTTTTTGCGACTGAAAATACGTTCAACCACGACGAAGAAAATCGGAATAAAGAAGATACCTAAGAAGGTAGAACTTAACATACCACCGAGTACCGCAGTACCAATGGCATTCTTACCACCTGAACCTACACCTGAGCTTATTGCCAATGGCACAACACCTAAACCGAAGGCAAGGGATGTCATGATGATCGGACGTAAACGCACACGCACAGCATGCAGTGTTGCTTCTACTAGTCCTGCGCCTTTTTCGTAGTATTCTTTGGCAAATTCCACAATCAAGATGGCGTTCTTAGTTGCTAAGCCAACGGTGGTTAATAGACCTACTTGGAAGAATACATCGTTAGGCATGCCACGACCGTTCATTGCCAGTAGAGCACCGATAATACCTAGCGGTACAACCAGCACGACAGCAAATGGTACAGACCAGCTTTCATAAAGGGCTGCAAGTACCAGGAATACCACCAAGATAGACAATGCATACAGCATTGGTGCTTGGTTACCTGATAGTCGTTCTTCATAAGATAAGCCATTCCATTCGATACCAAAGCCCGGTGGTAATTGTTTTACCATCTCTTCAATATCAAGCATTGCCTGACCTGTACTGTAACCTGGCACTACGCCACCTTGGATGTTAACCGCAGGTGTGGCGTTGAAACGCTCTAGACGAGGTGATGCATATTTCCATTCACCGGTTGCAAAGGCAGAGAACGGTACCATTTCACCTTGGTTATTACGTACATACCAAGTATCTAAGTCGGTAGGCTTCATACGGTATTCTGCATCACCTTGAACGAAGACTTTCTTAACACGTCCACGGTCGATGAAGTCATTAACGTACGAACTACCCCAAGCAGTCCCTAGCACTTGGTTTACTGATTGAATATCAATACCCAGTGCGCGGATCTTCGCTTGGTCAACATTGATTTGGTACATCGGCGCATCTTCCTGACCATTCGGACGTACACCGACAAGGTTCGGATTTTGTGCTGCCATGCCGAGTAACTGGTTACGAGCGGCGATCAGTTTATCGTGGCCTTGACCACTTCTATCTTGGAGATAGAAATCAAAACCACTTGCCGTACCTAGCTCAACAACCGCTGGTGGGGCAAACGAGAACACCATGGCATTTTTGATCTGCTGGAAGTATGCCATCGAACGACCTACGACTGATTTCACATCCATGCCCGGTAATTGGCGATCTGACCAATCTTTTAAGCTGATAAATGCCATACCCATGTTCTGACCACTACCAGCGAAACTAAAGCCAGATACGCTAAACACACTTGCTACGGTATCTTTTTCATCATTGAGGTAGAAATCAGAGACTTTATCCATCACTTCTTGGGTTTGCTCTTGGGTAGAGTTTACCGGCAAGATAGCTTGGCTAAACAAGATCCCCTGATCTTCATCTGGTAGGAATGACGTTGGCATTTTATTGAACATCCAACCTACAGCAACGGTTAGGCCAAGGAAGATCAGCATGACGCGAATAGAGCGTTTGATCATTGCCGCAACGCTTGCTTCATAACGTGAGGTTAAGTTATTAAACGTGCGGTTAAACCAACCGAAGAAACCTTTCTTCTCACCATGTTCAACCGGTTTTAGCATGGTCGCACAAAGGGCTGGCGTTAAGATCACCGCAACCAATACTGACAGTGACATTGCCGTTACAATGGTTATCGAGAACTGACGGTAGATCACACCGGTAGAGCCCGACATAAATGCCATTGGTACGAATACCGCAGATAGCGTTAAGGCGATACCGACCAGTGCACCAGTGATTTGATCCATTGATTTTCGTGTTGCTTCAACGGCACTTAAGCCTTCTTCATGCATAACACGTTCAACGTTCTCTACCACCACGATGGCATCATCAACCAGCAAGCCGATGGCAAGTACCATTGCAAACATGGTTAGGGTGTTGATAGAAAACCCTGCCATCGAAAGCACCGCAAAGGTACCTAATAAAACAACAGGGACTGCAATGGTTGGGATCAAGGTTGCACGGAAGTTCTGTAAGAACAGGTACATGATAAGAAATACCAGTATTACAGCTTCAAACAGCGTATGAACAACCCCTTCAATTGATTTTTCAACGAATGGCGTCGTGTCGTATGGGTAAACGGCCGTTAGCCCCTCAGGGAAGAAAGGTTTTAATTCTTCTACTTTGGCTTTTACTGCTTCTGCTGTCGCAAGGGCATTAGCACCTGTTGCTAGCTTAATACCTAAACCACTGGCAGGTTTGCCGTTGTAGAATACTTGTACAGAGTAATCTTCTGCGCCTAGTTCAACGCGCGCCACATCACCTAGACGTACGGTTGCACCTGCTGAGTCTGATTTAACAATGATGTTTTTAAACTCTTCAGGGGTTTGCAAGCGGCTTTGCGCAGATACCGTGGCGTTAAGCTCTTGGCCTGGCATTGATGGTGAAGCCCCCAGTTGGCCTGCTGAGATCTGGGCATTTTGCTCTTTGATCGCAGCAATCACATCAATACTGGTCAGGTTGTATTTGGTCAGTTTTAGCGGATCTAACCATATACGCATTGCGTACTGAGCACCAAAGGTGGTGATTTCACCCACGCCTGCTACACGGCTCATTGGATCGGCAACGTTTGAACTGATGTAGTCCGAAATATCGTTCTTATCCATTGAGCCATCTTTAGAATAGAAGCCGACAACCATTAAGAATGATGAGCTAGCTTTGTTAACCTTTACACCTTGCTGCTGCACTTCCATTGGTAGCAATGGTAGAGCGGCTTGCAGTTTATTCTGCACCTGAACCTGAGCAATATCAGGATCTGCTTCCGCGTTAAAGGTAAGGGTAATTTGGGTATTACCAAAGCTATCACTGGTTGATGATAAGTAGCGCAGGTGGTCGATACCTGTCATGCGCTGCTCGATCACCTGTGTCACCGTGTCTTCCATGGTTTTTGCGTTTGCGCCAGGGTAGTTAGCGCTGATCACCACGGTCGGCGGTGCGATGCTTGGATACTGAGACACTGGCAATTTGATAATTGACAGTACCCCGGCAAGCATCACGATTATCGCGATCACCCAAGCAAAAATAGGGCGATCGATAAAGAAACGAGCCATATCTTATCTCTACTTTTGAGGTTGCGAATTGTTAGCTAGGGTTGGCTTCACTAAAGCACCCGGACGCACTTTTTGTAGACCATCGACAATCACTTGGTCGCCATCTTTTAAGCCTTCAGTAATACGCCATTGGTTATCAATCACCTGCGCAGTTGTCACAGTGCGAGACTCTACTTTGTTCTCAGCGTTAACGACCATGACGGTTGCTTGACCTTTACTATTACGCGTTACCGCTTTTTGCGGCACCATGATGGCTTTTGGATCGGTACCTGTATTTAGTACTGCGCGTACGTACATACCCGGCAGTAAGATCCCTTCTGGGTTTGGAAATTCTGCACGTAGCGTGACAGAGCCAGTGTTTGGATCGACGTTTACTTCCGCAAATTGCAGCACACCGTGGTGTTGATAAACCGTACCGTCTTCTAAGATCAATTCAACATCAGCATTCTGACTTGCTTGAAGCTGACCTTGCTTTAATGCTGCTTTCAAACGTAGAAGCTGTGCACTCGATTGAGCAATATCAATGTTGATAGGATCTAGCTGTTGAATAGTAGCCAATACTTGTGACTGCCCCGCATTGACCAATGCTCCAGGCGTTACAGAAGATTGACCAATACGACCTGAAATTGGCGCTTTAACTTTGGTATAATCGAGATCAATCTTGGCTTTATTGACGTTCGCTTTAGCTACTTCAAGGCTAGCGATAGCCACTTTGTAAGCTGCTTGGTTATCATCGTAGGTTTGCTTGCTGATCGCACCGCGCTCTACTAGTTTTTTACTACGGATAGCCAGTGCTTTAGCTGAATCTAATGTTGCTTGTGCTTTCGCTAATTCCGCTTTTGCGCTTAAGTAAGCAGCGTTGTAGCTGGCAGAGTCGATATTATAAAGAGACTGACCTTTTTTAACGTCACGACCTTCAGTAAAGCCACGATCGGTAATGATGCCTGAAACCTGAGGACGTACTTCTGCCTCAAGGTAAGCTTTGCTTCGACCAGGTAGCTCCACGCGGATTTCTTGTGGGTGCGATGTGATAGCAATGGTACCAACAGGAATACTTTTTGCTGCTTGTTGAGCAGAGGGATCTGCTGCATTTTGATCACAAGCTGATACCCATAGTGCCATACTGACAACCATGGCCAATTTTGCGATTTTCCGCATGAAAACTCCTAAATTTTAAGCGATATAACTTAACGTGAAATATTCAAATTATTGAATTTACAATAGAGTAACCACTAATTACATATTTTGTAACCTATGATAGCCGTTTAAAGATAAAACGGTTATTTTTTGCATAAAAACCCCACCTTTTATTTAAAAGGTACGGTGAATGGGATTATGCTTAAAAAGAATTGTTAACCAATTGATATGATTCTTAGTGATTAGTTTGGGTTTTATTATTCATATATTGAATAACCCTATATATAAAATGCATTAACATGCACTTTTTACAAATGAGTGTCAGGATAACGAATGAAACTGAACCCAAGGCAAACAGAAGCAGTAAAATACGTCTCTGGACCCTGCTTGGTGCTAGCTGGTGCTGGCTCGGGTAAAACCCGTGTGATCACCAATAAGATTGCGTACCTTGTACAAAAGTGTGATTACAAAGCACGAAATATTGCAGCGTTGACCTTTACCAATAAAGCCGCACGTGAAATGAAAGAGCGTGTAGGGCAAACCTTAGGTCGCCAAGAAGCCAAAGGATTAATGGTATCGACTTTCCACACTTTAGGTCTCAACATCATTCGTCGTGAATATAAGCACCTTGGTTTAAAAGCCAGTTTTTCGTTGTTTGATGATCAAGACCAAATGGCACTACTTAAAGAACTGACGGAAGACGAACTGGAAGGGGATAAAGATTTACTCAAGCTGTTACTGTCATCGATTTCTAACTGGAAAAATGACATGTTGTCGCCAGCAGACGCTGCTGCTCGTGCTCGTAGTGAACGCGATCAGTTATTTGCCCATTGCTATGAGATGTATCAGCGACAAATGAAGGCGTATAACGCGTTGGATTTTGATGATTTGATTTTGATGCCAGTATTGCTGCTACGTGATAACGAAGAAGTGCGCAAGCATTGGCAAAATCGTATTCGTTACTTGCTGGTGGATGAGTATCAAGATACCAACACCAGCCAGTACTTGTTTGTGAAATTGCTAGTGGGTGAGCGTTCTCGCTTTACTGTGGTGGGTGATGATGATCAGTCGATTTATTCATGGCGTGGTGCACAGCCTGAAAACTTGGCATTGCTTAACAAAGACTTCCCAAGCCTAAAAGTGATCAAGCTGGAGCAAAACTATCGCTCAACTAGCCGTATTTTGCGTACTGCGAATATCTTGATTGCTAACAACCCGCACTTATTTGAAAAAGCGTTGTTTTCTGAAATTCCTGATGGTGCGATGTTAAAAGTCATTACAGCTAAGAATGAAGAGCATGAAGCAGAGAAAGTCGTTGGTGAATTGATTGCTCATCGCTTCATGAATAACACCGCTTATAAAGACTATGCGATCTTGTACCGTGGTAACCATCAGTCACGCTTGTTTGAAAAGTCGCTGATGCAAAACCGTATTCCTTATAAGATCTCAGGCGGTACGTCGTTCTTCTCTCGCTCAGAGATCAAAGACATCATGGCGTACTTACGTCTTTTGACAAACCTTGATGATGACAATGCGTTCTTACGTATCGTGAATACTCCACGCCGTGAGATTGGCCCAGTGACATTAGAAAAGCTCGGTACTTACGCCAACATGCGCGGTAAGAGCTTGTTTGCTGCCAGTTTTGAAATGGGATTAGAGCAGCATCTTTCTGGGCGTGGTTTAGAATCACTGCAGCGCTTTACCCACTGGATCAACCAGCTCGCAGATAATGCAGAGCGTGGTGATACGGTTTCAGCGGTGCGCCAGCTGGTGCGCGATATTCATTACGAAGATTGGTTATACGAAACCTCTGCTAGCCCTAAAGCGGCTGAAATGCGAATGAAGAACGTCTCTGATTTATATAGTTGGATCACGGCTGATTTAGAGGGTGATAACTATGATAAAGAAGAGAAAACCTTAAAAGAGGTAGTTCAACGTCTGACCCTACGTGACATGATGGAGCGTGGTGAAGATGATGACGATGCCGATCAAGTTCAGCTCATGACATTGCACGCATCAAAAGGTCTGGAGTTTCCTTATGTATTCTTAGTGGGGACTGAAGAAGGGATCTTGCCACACCAAACTAGCATCGATGAAGACAATGTTGATGAAGAACGTCGCTTAGCTTACGTGGGTATCACTCGTGCCCAACGCGAGCTAACGTTTACCTTATGTAAAGAGCGCCGTCAGTTTGGTGAATTAATCAAACCAGAACCTAGCCGCTTCTTATATGAATTACCACAAGATGATTTGGAGTGGGAGAGCGAGCGTAAGCCGGTGACGGCTGAAGAGCGTATGCACAAAGGCCAAGCGCACATCGCTAATATTCGCGCAATGTTTAATAAGAAGTAATGCTGCATAAATAGGGCGAGTTAAATAAAAGAGGGAGCATCAATGATGCTCCCTCTTCTTTATATGATATTTGGAGGTGTTGTTTTATAGACCTGCAATCATGTGATCAATAGCAGCAACGATCTCTTCATCGCTACAATCCATACAAGAGCCTTTTGCTGGCATGGCATTAAAACCATTAATCGCGTGATCTGCTAATACATCTTTACCTTTAGCTAGACGCTCAGTCCAATCACCAGCAACACCTTTTTTCGGTGCGCCCATCACACCAGAGGTATGACATGCTGTACAAAAGGTGTTGTAAACAGCATCACCGCTACGAGGCCCCGCCGCGACTTCAACTGCTGGGGCTTCACCTTCAAGGTATAAAGCGCCAACCGGTTTGATACGCTCAGCAATTGCTTCATCAGACATGTCTGTGGCTACTGCAGTACCAGCAACGGCGAATGCAGCTACAGCAGCGAATAAATAGTGTCGAAAAGAAAAATCCATGGTGCTCACCTTATACTTCCAAATTGTATTTTTAGTTGCTGTTATCTTCACTCGTGGCTAATGTTGAAATAGTACGGCGAATGTTTTTAAAATGATCAAATTGTTATTTCTTGGTTAGTATATCGAGTTGTGACATAGGATCAAACTAGTGAGCTGTATTTGTATGATACGAATCAATAGTTATTTGGACATAAAATCAGCGAGTAAAATAAAAATGAAAAAAAACACTTGCCGAGAGGCGCTCTGATCCGTAATATTCACCCCCGTCGATAGGGCAAGGCGCCCGTAGCTCAGCTGGATAGAGCGTTGGCCTCCGGAGCCAAAGGCCGAAGGTTCGAATCCTTTCGGGCGCACCATTACCAAATGGTCGTATTGGCGGAAGGTAGTAAAAAACAATGGTGGCTATAGCTCAGTTGGTAGAGTCCCGGATTGTGATTCCGGTTGTCGCGAGTTCAAGTCTCGTTAGCCACCCCATATTATAGAGAGTTGATGTTATCAGCTTTCTGGCTTTGAAAGCCCGCTTGTTTACAAGCACACAGAATTAAGTCGGTGAATAGCGCAGTTTGGTAGCGCATCTGGTTTGGGACCAGAGGGTCGGGGGTTCGAATCCCTCTTCACCGAC
>NZ_SSMG01000036.1 GCF_009873615.1 Photobacterium lucens | reverse complement strand
ATGTAATAGTGAGTATTAAAAAATACTGCTCTATATTTAAACAAAAATCTCGTTTTCAGCTTTATTTGCTTTATTTTTAATCGGTTAATTGCGAAAACTAAGTATTTGCCGGATCGAGATAAAAACTATCGTATATAGTTGATACTAATTCTTGTTTGAACGTTATAGTGTCAAACAAATTGATTATTTGGTCGTTCTATAAACGCAACGTTAGGTAGAACCATTCACCAAGGAAAATAAGAATGACAGAGCAGACGTCTACACAGCCTACCGCAAAATACCGTTCTGATTACCGTAAGCCTGATTACACCATTACGGATATCGATTTAACGTTTGATCTTAATGACACCAAAACCCAAGTAATAGCACAAAATAAAGTGGTTCGTATGGGTGATAATGCTGATGCGAAATTAGTGTTAGACGGTGATGAATTAGAATTGGTCAGTGTTACTGTTAATGGTGAAGCATGGTCAGCGTATGTGAAAGAAGATGGACATTTAGTGTTATCAGACCTTCCGGCTGAATTTGATTTAACTATCGTAACTATGATTAATCCTGAAGCTAACACGGCTTTAGAAGGTTTATATAAGTCAGGTGGTGGTTTCTGTACTCAATGTGAAGCTGAAGGTTTCCGTCGTATTACTTACTACCTTGATCGTCCAGATGTGCTTGCGCGTTTTACTACTAAGATCATTGCAGATAAAACAGCATTTCCTTTCTTATTAAGCAATGGCAACCGTATTGCCGAAGGTGATTTAGATAATGGTCGCCACTGGGTTCAATGGCAAGACCCATTCCCAAAACCATCTTACCTTTTCGCGCTAGTCGCCGGTGACTTTGACGTTTTACGTGATAACTACACCACAATGAGTGGTCGTAACGTAGAATTAGAAATCTTCGTTGATAAAGGCAACCTTGATCGCGCTGATTACGCAATGACTTCACTGAAAAACTCAATGAAGTGGGATGAAGAGCGCTTTGGTCTTGAATACGATTTAGATATCTACATGATTGTGGCCGTTGATTTCTTCAACATGGGCGCAATGGAAAACAAAGGCCTTAATGTCTTTAACTCTAAGTTTGTATTAGCCAATCCAAAAACAGCAACGGATACTGATTATCAAGGTATTGAAGCTGTGATCGGTCACGAATATTTCCATAACTGGACAGGTAACCGCGTGACTTGTCGTGATTGGTTCCAGTTAAGTTTAAAAGAAGGTTTAACCGTATTCCGTGATCAAGAGTTCTCATCAGATCTTGGCTCTCGTCCGGTAAACCGTATTGCTAATGTACGCATTGTACGTGGTCCTCAGTTTGCAGAAGATCGTGGCCCAATGTCACACCCAATTCGTCCTGAAAAAGTCATTGAGATGAATAACTTCTACACATTAACTGTGTATGAAAAGGGTAGCGAAGTGATCCGCATGATGCACACCTTATTAGGTGAAGCGAACTTCCAAGCAGGTATGAAGGTGTACTTTGAACGTCATGATGGCACAGCAGCAACCTGTGATGATTTTGTTCAAGCAATGGAAGATGCATCAGGTATTGATTTATCTTGTTTCCGTCGTTGGTATAGCCAAGCGGGTACGCCTGTTGTAACAGTAGAAACGGCTTATGATGCAGATAACAAGAGTTACAGCGTCACTGTTAAACAGCAAACACCACCAACAGCAGGACAGGAAGAGAAACTACCGCTGCACATTCCATTTGATATCGAGCTTTACGATAGCAAAGGTGAAGTCATTTCACTGCAATCTAACGGTAAGCCTGTTCACAACGTATTAGATGTAAAAGAAACAGAGCAAACTTTCGTATTTGAAAATGTTGCTGAACAACCTGTGATTTCCATGCTTCGTGAATTCTCAGCGCCAGTGATCTTAGAATATGACTATTCTGATCAAGAATTGATCTTCTTGATGATCCACGCACGTAATGAGTTTGCACGTTGGGATGCTGGTCAAATGCTACTAGCGAAATACATTCGTAAAAACGTTGCAGCGGTACAAGCAGGCAATGCTGTTGAACTACCAGAAGCGGTTGTAGATGCATTCCGTGGTGCATTACTTGATGAAAATCTAGATCCAGCGTTTATTGCCGAAATGCTAACTCTGCCAAGCGAAAATGAAATTGCGGGTTGGTACAAGCAAGTGGATGTGGATGCGATCAATACGGTTGTTGGTGCGTTAACTCAAATCTTAGCGACTGAAATGGAAGATGAGTTACTGGCGATTTATCGTAGCCTAGCGCAATCTGCATACAGCTTAGATCATGCTGCAATGGCAAAACGTGCGTTACGTAACAAGTGTTTATCTTACTTAGCACATACAGCAACAGGCAATGATTTGGTGACTGCTCAATATGCTGCTGCAGATAATATGACAGATACCATGGCAGCGATGTCTGCGGCTAACAATGCCCAATTGGCTTGTCGTGAAGCACAAATGGCTGATTTTAGTGATAAGTGGACGCATGATGGTCTAGTGATGGATAAATGGTTCATGCTGCAAGGTACAAATCCTGCTGAAAACGCATTGGAAAATGTACGCAACACCATGAATCATCCTGCTTTTAGCTTGAAGAACCCGAACCGCACCCGTAGTTTGGTAGCAAGTTTCTGTGCCAATAACCCAGTACGCTTCCATGCTAAAGATGGTTCAGGTTATGCGTTCTTAACTGAAATTCTAACGGCGTTAAACACCAGTAATCCACAAGTGGCTTCACGCTTAATTGAACCATTCTTGAAGTATCGCCAATACGATGAAGCACGTCAGCTATTAATGCGTAGCGAGCTTGAGAAGTTAGCGGCATTAGACAACTTAGCAAAAGATCTGTTTGAGAAAGTGCAAAAAGCGCTTGAGCAATAATCTGTGATTAGCTAAAACTAAAGCCAAGTAATTCAACATTGTTGATGCTTGGCTTTTCTTTTAATAGTAAATGGATATATACAGTACGGAACATGCGCAGTTTTATTTTTCGAGTAAATATTACCTACCAAATTTTTTTTCAACATTATTCAGGCGCCGCCAGCAGTGTGGTGGTGATGACCGAAAACGGCTTAAAACTTCAACTTCCAGCGGTAAGACTACGACCGTTTCTAACTCAAATGGGGGTAAAAGGACGCTTTCAAGTGGCTGTTGATGAGAATAATAAGCTCACTACGTTAACCAAACTTTCTGATTAGTTTGTACTTTTGGCTGTATTAAGTCCCACTCATTTTCCAATCCTATTTAATAAAGATACATATCATTAGCAAAATGCAGTGTTGTATTTTTTTCGAAACACCTGCCTGAAAATCCCTATCTATACTTTTATA
>NZ_SSMG01000354.1 GCF_009873615.1 Photobacterium lucens | reverse complement strand
AAATAAATCAACAATACAATCAGCTTTTAGCTATTTAATTGTGATTTATATGATCGTTTGTATTGTGGTTATCAATTGTTATTTTATTAGGTTGATTACAGGCTTTCTCGCTTGGTTCTTTTTGCCAGTAACTTCATAAGGTTAAGTATTCGTTGTGATGGCTTTTTTGTGAGATTAGGTTCTTGATAGGTATGTCTTGTACTGAGTTCATCGGGTAAAAAGCGTGAAAAGCTGTACAAAATAAATATTGATTAAAAATCAATGGGTTATGTTTATCTGTGGCTTTGTGTTAAGTTTTTTGTTAACTGCGTACATAAAAGAGCTGTTTTCTCTATATATTGCTGTACGTTTTTGAAGGGGGTAAGGTGGTGTGTTTTCAGATTTGTTGATAATGGGAGGTAAGGGAGAGAGGTGTTTTATAGAAAGATAAAAGCAATACCCCTGATGTTTTATATCAGAGGTACTATTGTTTGTACTATTACGCCAGATGCGCTTTATTTAATTCCACCCAAGCAGCCATAAAGCAGACAATAAAAGACTGCACAAAGCCACGTAAGTCTTCATCACCTTGTACTAAGACCTCATCAGCATTGGCTTCCATGTTAAAAGAGACAGAGCGCTCTTTAATGCTAAAGAAGACACGTCCGACTAATACCAAGTTTTCACCGTTGTTATCTGGGTTATAAACTAATCCTGTGGCAATTTTATCGTGCTCTTCAACCGGTAAAGCGCTGAACGCTAGCTTTTCAGCACCTTCAAAGCCAAAACCCGCATATTGTTTACCTTGGCTGTCTTGTTTAAGTAATTGCTCGATAATTTGTGTATATGTCGCAACTGCTTCTTCTGGAACGTCCTGAGTATTTACCTGTCCCATATCAAATGGTTGGTCATCTTCTACCATTACAACGCCATAGGTAAAATCTGTCATGCTTTAATCCTTTGATTTTTCATCTGATCATTATGTTGTGATGAACTACGTTAACGTAATTTGAGGTTGGTCGATAGCATTTATCTGTACATGAGTGGTGGGGTGTTTTGATGATCACACTTATTAGGTGTCATGCATTTAAAAATGACTGTAAAAGCGTCGAATTATTCAGTTATGATGGTTACACACTCAATAAGCTGTTACTTACTAACATTAGTGTTAATAGAAAAATATATCTTTCGAGTAGCCATGAGATTAATGCGTTAGTTTACTTGGAAAAAAGCGTAAAAAGCTGCACAAAATTAAATTATTTATAATCAATGAGTTAGGTGCAACAAAGGGAGTGTTTGTTTAGCGGTATGATTTGTGCATCTTTTTGCTGTATTTGATGTGAAAAGCTGATCTTTGCTGATATTAAAGCAGCCTCTTTATATTATTAATAAGAAGCTGCTTTATTATGTTACTGATTTAGTTGGAATCTTTTGTTTTTATTGGCATTTTTCTCAATGTATTCGATGATCATGCCTGCAATGTCTTTACCTGTCGCTGCTTCAATTCCTTCTAAACCTGGTGATGAGTTCACCTCCATGATCAGTGGACCACGATTAGAACGCAATAAATCAACACCAGCTACGCTTAATCCCATTGCTTTTGCTGCCGCAATGGCGGTTTTACGCTCTTCTGGCGTAATGCGGATCAGTGAGGCACTACCACCACGATGAAGGTTAGATCGAAACTCCCCTTCAGCGGCTTGGCGCTTCATGGATGCAATGACTTTATCACCGATAACGAAGCAGCGAATATCAGCGCCGCCAGCTTCTTTGATGTATTCCTGCACCATGATATTCGCTTTTAATCCCATAAAAGCTTCAATCACGCTTTCAGCTGCTTTTTGTGTCTCAGCCAATACCACGCCAATGCCTTGCGTACCTTCAAGTAGCTTAATCACCAGTGGCGCACCACCGACCATTTTGATCAGATCGGGCACATCATCAGGTTTACTTGCAAAGCCTGTAATTGGCATGCCAACACCCTTACGACTTAATAGTTGTAGTGAGCGAAGTTTGTCACGAGAGCGCGAAATCGCAATGGATTGGTTTACCGGGAAAACGCCCATCATTTCAAACTGACGTAGTACTGAACAACCATAAAAAGTGATGTCAGAGCCGATACGAGGAATGATGGCATCAAACCCTGCTAAATCATTACCTTCAAAATGGATAGAAGGCTGAACAGAGTTGATATTCATATAACAACGTAGCGCATTAATAATAACGGCTTCATGTCCTCGTTGCTCACAAGCTTCAACAAGGCGACGGGTAGAGTATAGGTTAGCGTTTTGCGACAAAATGCCAATTTTCATTGCGTTACTCGCGACAAATAAAAAAGGATAGTCAACAACCTAAAGTTTGGCGAACTTAAAATATAAGGTTGCTGTATGAGCGGCGACTATGCGCTTAAAACGCTAAAAAATCGATAGGTGTGAAGATGATTTTTTTTAATGAGATAGAGTGATTTTATTTATCAATC
>NZ_SSMG01000353.1 GCF_009873615.1 Photobacterium lucens | reverse complement strand
CCTGACTCCGATTGAATATCGAAATCAGGCCTTACAAGCCGCTTAACCGAAATGTCCAACTTTATGGGGTCACATCAGATGTCGGCTTTAGTTACTAGCTTTGATTAAGCGTTTTTCTCTTTCCACTCTTGAGCTAAGCGAGAAATGGTTGCTTGTGTTTCTTGCCACATACGCGTGTTAATCAGATCGCTGTACTCACCTGATGGTTTTTTCAGTAGCGTTTCTAAAATAGGAACCTGTGTTTGAGGTAGACCATCAAGGGCTTGCACAGCACCTTCACGGTTATTACATAACATTACCATATCACAACCAGCTTCCTGTGCTGCCACAGCACGTTCGCTGTAACTGCCTAATACGTCAGCACCTTTCATATTAAGATCATCAGAGAAGATCACACCTTGGTAACCAAGCTCTTTACGCAATACTTGTTTTAACCAGTATTCAGATCCACTTGCTGGTTTTTCATCATAAGCATCAAATACAACGTGTGCTGGCATCATGCCTTGTAGCAGATTGTTCTCGATAAGATGTTTAAATACTGTCATATCATGTTGTTTGATATTGTCACGAGAATCATAAGGTGTTTCTAAGTGAGAATCGGCAATTACACCGCCATGACCTGGGAAGTGTTTACCCGTTGCAGCCATACCAGCTTGCGCCATACCTTGGATAAACTGGCTTGCATGGCGAATAATTTCTTGCGGATTATCAGAAAAAGCACGATCACCAATGGCTTTACAGTCGTAGCCCAGATCAAGTACAGGGGCGAAACTGATATCAATATCCATGGCTAATAGTTCAGCTGCCATTAACCAACCACCTTGCTTTGCTAGGGCTTCACCATTTTCTGATGCGGCAAATGCACGGGCTGGTGGTAGTTGTGTAAAGCCTTCACGGAAGCGTTGAACACGACCACCTTCTTGGTCTACACCGATCAGAAGAGGGCGTTTAGCGGTTTTACGAATGTCTTTTACTAACGCACGAAGTTGTTCACGGTTGTCATAATTACGTGCGAAAAAGATGATGCCACCAACGGTAGGATGTTGAATAATTTCGCGTTCTTCTGCATCAAGTTCGTAACTTGATACATCAAGCATTAAAGGTCCCATGACGGTGCTCCGAGTAACATTAGGTAAGGCAATTAAATTACCATAGTGAGTTTTATCCGCAATTTATAATCTACTTTTACTTATTGATATTACGGTGATTGTTTAGTGACTGAGCATTATTAACGAATC
>NZ_SSMG01000352.1 GCF_009873615.1 Photobacterium lucens | reverse complement strand
CAATTAATTAAAAGAGTGTTTTTATGGCAAACAAAGCATTTTTCTCCAAATTATTAGAGCAAGCAGACGTTAAGATTAATGGTGACCGTTCTTGGGATATTACCGTTCACGATGACCAATTATTCGATAATATTTTAACTAAAGGTACTATTGCTTTCGGTGAAGGCTATATGGATAACCTTTGGGACTGTGAACGTATCGATATATTAATTTCCAAGTTATTACGTTCACATATAGAAGAAAAATTGACCAATGCCGAGAAATTTAAATTAGCAGCAAAAATTGGGGTTTCTAAGTTAAAAAATTTCATTAACCACCAATCCGTTTCCCGAGTAAAAGAAGACGTCCCTTTTCATTACGATATTGGTAATGA
>NZ_SSMG01000351.1 GCF_009873615.1 Photobacterium lucens | reverse complement strand
GCTATCTAGCGGGCTTTTTGTTTTAGCAACTAATTTTAGGCGTTGTACTAATGATTTTGGTTGTTTTTTCATTAGTTGGAGAGCTGAAGTGGCTATCTAATAATTTCTGTGTCAAAGGATGTTTGGGATCGTTAAAGACGTGCGCTGTGCGTCCTTTTTCTACCACTTCACCATCTTGCATCACCATCACTTTATCGCTGAAGTGTTTTACGACGCCCATATGCTGCGATACATACACGTAAGACAAGCCCATTTCTTCTTGCAGTTCAAGTAACAGGTTTATCATTTGCGATCGCATTGACATATCAAGTCCATTCAAAGCTTCATCAGCGACGATAATACAAGGCTGAAGGATGAGTGCACGAGCAAGAGATACACGTTGCTTTTGACCTGTTGCCAGCATTTGAGGATAGAAATAAGCGTGTTCTGGTAGTAAACCTACTCGCTTTAACGTATCCATGATACGACGCTCTCGCTCTTGTGGCGTCATATTGGTATTACGTTTTAATGGACCTTCCAGAATTCTCCCGATTTGAATACGAGGATTTAGAGATGTATTTGGATCTTGGAAGATCATGCGGATCAGTTTACAGCGCGTTTGGTAATCGCCATTAGATAAAGGTTCACCGTTTACACGGATCACGCCACTGGTTGGCTCCACAACCCCAGATAGCATTTTGGCTAAGGTCGATTTACCTGAACCATTTTCACCCAGAAGGGCAATAGTTTCACCAGCCTCAAGGCTAAAAGAAACGGGTTTCACTGCCTCAATCGTACGGCGGCGGAAAAGACCTGAACGATAGTGGTAATCTTTTTTAAGTTTTTCGACTTCCAGTAACGAACTCATTTGCAGTCTTCCTCCATGTTTAGCGGGAAGTGACAGCTAAACTTATGGTTTTTAATCTTACGGCGCTTTGGTACTTCAACACATTTACGCTGTGCATGAGGACAACGAGGTCCTAAACGGCAACCAATGGGTAAGTGCTGCAGTGGTGGGATTGAGCCCGGCAGTGTTTGTAGTTTGGTTTTATGACCAATATTATCCAAGCTAAAATCTGGCATCGCACGCATTAACGCTTCGGTATAAGGGTGGTGCGGTGACTCTAATAATTGCTTTGAAGTGCCAGATTCTACAGATTGTCCACAGTACATCACGGTAATGCGATCAGCCCACTGGGTCACTGTTGTTAGATCGTGACTGACCAGCAAAATGGTCGTATTACCAAGCTGATTCATGCGACTGAGCAGACGGAAAATCTGTGCTTGTGTAATAGGGTCGAGATCGTTGGTTGGCTCATCGGCAATTAACAGGCGAGGGCGGTTGGCAATCGCCATTGCAATCATAACTTTTTGACATTCACCATCGGTTAATTCGTAAGGGTAGCTACGCATTACACGTTTGTGCTCTTTAATACCTACCTTATGAAGCAGAGCAATAGCTTGCTTTTGACGCCAATGAAAACGTTGCCAAAAATGTCCAGTAAAAGAAGAAGATGGGATCGCTTCTTCTAACTGTTCACCAATGGGTTCTGATGGATCAAGACAGGTTGATGGCTCTTGGAAAATCATTGCCATTTCTCGGCCAACGATTTTTCTGCGCTCACGGTGAGAGAGGGTCAATAAATCAATATCACCTAAGCGCATACGATCAGCACTGACACGCCAGTTATCTTTACAGACACCAGCAATGGCTTTTGCGACTAAGCTTTTGCCTGAGCCTGATTCACCAACGAGACCACGGATTTCACTTTCGTTGATGGTTAAACTCATTCTATCGACAGCTTTTACCATGCCTTGCGGGGTATCAATTTCGATAGTGAGGTTGCGTATATCGAGTAATGGCATGTTAATCAATCCCTGCATTTAGTGCTTGTCGTAGGCCATCGCCCACAAGGTTGACCACTAAAACACTAAACATAATTGCAAGCCCCGGTAGTGTTACTGTCCAAGGTGCTAAGTAAATTAAATCGATAGAATCGCCCAGCATAGCACCCCATTCAGGTTGAGGTGTTTGTGCACCTAAACCAAGGAAACCTAATGCGGCAATATCTAAGATCGCAATAGAAATGGCACGAGTCATCTCTGTAATGATGGTGGTTAAAATGTTCGGCAGAATCGAGTTCCACAATAAGTAGAAGTTATTTGCACCGTCTAGTCGTGCTGCAATGACGTAATCTTTTACCACTTCCGCATGAACGGCAGTATAAACCGCACGGATAAAACGTGGGATCAGTGCTAGCCAAATTGCTAATAAGATATGAGTCTCACCGGGCCCCATGTAAGCCACCACAATGATAGCCAGTAATAGAGAAGGGATAGACAGCACAGTATCTAAAATATGGTTTAAAAAACTCGATTTAAGTCCTTGGCTCATACCTGCCAGAATTCCGATCAATAAACCAATAATGCTAGAAGCAAAAGCAACTAATAAGGCATAACCGAAAGTGAGCTGAGAGCCAATTAACAGACGCGATAAAATATCACGACCTAAATCATCAGTACCGAAGAAAAAGTTAACGTGGCCTGAGTTATCCCATGATGGTGGCATCAGTAATTCGCCGACTTGCTGAATCGCAGAATAAGGCGCTAACCATTGGGCACTAATGGTGATTATTAAGAGAAACAATAAACACCATAGCCCAAACATGGCGAGTGAGTTGGCTCTGAAATTTTGCCACGCACGCTCCCATTGAGTTGGGATAGTTTCTTCTTGGTAGACACTATTTGATGGCATACCATTCCTTCCTTACTAATGGGTTAACCATAGCACCTGCTAAATCCGATAAGATGTTTGCCAATAAAATAAAGCTACCAACTGTTATCACACCCGCTTGAATAGCGACATAGTTTTGATCGGCAATAGCATTAAGTAACCAACGACCAATCCCAGGCCAGTTAAAGATAGATTCAGTTAACATCGCAAATGTCATCATGGCTGCAAATTGCATCCCTAACTTTGGAATAATAGGTGGCAATGCATTTTTCATGGCGTGTCGACGGACAATTTCGAAGGTCGATAAACCTTTGGTCTGTGCGACTTTAATGTAGTTTTTGGTCATGACTTCAGAAATTGATGCGCGAGTTAAGCGGATCACTTCTGTTGTCGGCGCCATGGCTAATACAACAGTAGGCAATACCAGATGTTGTAATGCATTAATAAAAGCTTCCATACGATAAGGTTTGTTGGATAGCAAAATATCAATCAGTGCAAAACCTGTCACATGATCAAACTGGTATAGCAGGCTATAGCGACCAGATACTGGCAACCAGCCAAGATTTAAAGAAAATAACAAAATCAACAACATGGCTAACCAAAACAGAGGGATGGAGTAGCCAAGTAAAGTAACCGATGAAATGATGGTATCAATGGGTTGACCACGATGCACACCGGCAATGGTGCCGAGTGGAATACCCACTAATAGCGACAGAATAAAGGCAAAAAAGCATAGCTCTAATGTTGCAGGGAAAACCGTTAAGATCTCACTGCTAATTGGCGTACCGTTAGCTGTTATTCCAAGATTACCCGAAAGTAGGTTCTCTAAATAAAGGATCCAGCCGCTAAAAAAGCCCTGTTGAGACCATTGAAGTTGGGTATCTAAGCGCAAAATACTAAAGCCGATTAAGGTGAGTATTAATAGCGTGATAACAAATAAATTTAAGCGACGTATCGTATAAATAAACATGCTTTACTCAATTCGATAAACACTGGAAAAAGAACGTGAGCCAAACGGATCCATTTGTAATCCACCAAGGGATTTATTATGGGCTTGGAAATGCACGCCATGGGCAAGTGGGATCACTGGTACTTGCTGATCAATAATGTCTTGCGCTTGTTGATAGTATGCTTGACGTTGGTCTTGCTTATTGGTGCGAAGAGCAATTTCAAGTAAATTATCAAAGCTTAAATCACACCAGTTGGCGACATTTAACCCTGCTTTTTTGGCATTACATGACAAAAGTGGACGCAAGAAGTTATCTGGATCGCCATTATCGGCAATCCAACCCGCTAACACCATGTCATATTTAGTGGTATCGGTTAGACCTACACGACCAATCGTTTCCTGATGATGTAATGCCACATTAACGCCAACCGCTTTTAAATTGGCTTGAATTAATTCAGCGGTTTTACGTGGACTCGGGTTATAAGGCCTTGGCTCTAATGGTACCCACATAGTTAGCACTTGCTTGTAATCATAGCCTGCTGCATCAAGTAATTGCTTGGCTTTTGCTGGATTATAAGAAAGTGCCTTACTGTCATGGTTATATGCCCAAGACATTGGCGGTAAAAGACTTTTTGCTTCAGTTGCGGTGCCGTAATAAACAGAGTTAAGCAGTGTTTTACGATTAATTGCGTAGTTAATTGCTTCACGTACTTCGAGTTTATTGAGCGGCGAACGCTCAGTGTTTAACGCTAAGAAGGAAACGTTCATGCCTGTTTGTGCCAGCAACTTATAGTTGTCATTATTAGAAATAACTGGCAGTTGGCTTGCTACAGGTGAAGATAACACATCACATTCTGAGCTGAGTAATTTGGCTAAGTTGCCCATACCTCGAGCTGAAATATCGAAAACCACTTGCTCCATCGGTGCAGCACCTTGCCAATAGTCATCGTTACGTTTCAGACGGATCAGATCATTGGGAACAAATTGGTCAACATAAAATGGACCAGTCCCAATTGGCTTTGAGTCAATAAGATCGATACGGCCTGATTTTAATAGTTGCTGACCGTATTGTTTTGAGTAAATCACCGCATAGCTAGTCGCTAAGTTAGATAAGAAAGAGTTATCAGGTCGTTTGAGCGTAAATTGAACCGTATGTGCGTCTTTTGCTGTGATCGATTCGATAATGTTGGCAAAACCTAAGCTTTCAAACCAAGGGTAACGACCGCCTGAAATATTGTGGAAAGGATGGTCAGGATCAATGATACGTTCAAAGCTAAATACCACATCATCCGCATTCATTGGGCGTGTTGGAGTGAACCAAGACGTATGTTGGAATGGGACATTATCACGAAGTGTGAAAGTATATACCAAGCCATCATTACTGATCGTCCAGCTTTTTGCGAGATCAGGCAATGGTTTATGGCTAATAGGATCGAGTAACAGCAGGCGATCAAAAATTTGGGCTGAGAGTGTTTCTGCTGTTAGCCCTCCGTCAGTTAACTGTGGGTTTAACGTTGTCGGAGTATCTTGACCGCAATAAACAAAGCCACGACTTTGCTTTACGGTTTCATG
Organism: Photobacterium lucens; assembly: GCF_009873615.1. Taxonomy (GTDB): domain Bacteria; phylum Pseudomonadota; class Gammaproteobacteria; order Enterobacterales; family Vibrionaceae; genus Photobacterium; species Photobacterium lucens. Next base: position 11,875 of record NZ_SSMG01000351.1, on the reverse strand, counting down.
TGACGGCTCTTTACAACCCAATAGGCCAAGTAAAGTGAAGCCGGCAATCAAAAGACGACTGTAAGCGCTCATATTTAATAGGCGTTAAATGAAATTAAGTAGATAAATTTAACATTTTTCCCTTAGTGTCACCAAGTTATCCTGCTTTATTTAAAGGGAATTAGGTCAAAACCGTTACTTATCTTAAATAATCAGGATAAATTGATTGATTAATCACCATTTACGGCAATGTCATATTTACGGATCAAGCCTCTCAACTGGTGGTAACTTAAGCATAAAAGCTCAGCCGCTTTCGTTTGATTGTATTTAGCTTGCTCAAGTGCATTATTGATCAGCATGATTTCTTGATCTTGTAAGTATTGGCGCAAATCTAATGGTAGCGTTGTTGTATTTTCGGGTATTGTGCTGTTTTTCTTGGCTGTTGCATCGTCAATAACGTGAGTATTGGGCGCTGTGGTACTCGATTGCCATGCGGTTGCAAAAGGATCGGTGTAAATCTCTTCAATTGCTTGATCTTCAATACCGTTGCGAAACACAGAGCGCTCGACTGCATTTTTTAGTTCACGAATATTACCCGGCCATGGGTAGTCTAATAATTGCTGTTTTGCGTGGTGTGAGAAACCTGCAAAATAACCAAAGCCTAACTCTCGGCACATACGTACTGCATAGTGCTCAGCAAGGGGAAGAATATCTTCTTTGCGTTCACGTAGTGGTGGCAGATGAATAATTTCAAAGGCTAAACGATCGAGTAAATCGGCGCGGAATTTACCTTCTTCAACCAGTTGTGGCAGGTTTTGGTTAGTAGCACAAATTAAACGGACATTAGCTTGGCAAGGCTTACTACCGCCTACACGCTCATATTCTCCGTATTCAATCACACGTAACAACTTTTCTTGCACGCCCATAGGTGCGGTTGCCAATTCATCTAAGAATAAAGTGCCATTTTCTGCACGTTCAAAACGTCCTTGATGACGGCCTTTAGCTCCCGTAAATGACCCGGCTTCATGACCAAACAGTTCAGAATCAATCACGCCTTCGCTTAATGCGGCACAGTTAAGTGTAACCAGAGGGTGATCCCAACGTTTAGATAAATAGTGCACACGTTGTGCGATTAACTCTTTACCTGTACCACGTTCACCCAAAATGAGGATAGGGCGATTAAGCGGTGCTAGGCGTGATGCTTGATCGAGCACACTTAAGAACGCTTCAGATTCACCGATTAAGTTTTCTGTTTTACGCATTGGTTAATCTCACTAAAAATTGGTTAAAATCACTATATCATAGTAATAGCTAAAATTGACTTAATTTTAAGTTGTTGTAATTTAAGGATATAAAAGTTGGCACACTACTTGATATATCTAGGTGGTAACACAACTAAATTAAGTTAGTATCACTATATAAACCTGTAAGCGTGATCACTGTGAAATGGGTTTAATCAAGGAGTTTAATGATGGGTATTTTTTCTCGTTTTGCTGATATCGTAAATGCTAACGTGAATGCGTTACTGGATAAGGCTGAAGATCCTCAAAAACTAATTCGCCTGATCATTCAGGAGATGGAAGACACATTAGTTGAAGTTCGTACTTCTTCAGCACGTGCGCTTGCTGATAAAAAAGAGTTACACCGTCGTATTCAAGCGATCGAATCACAAATTGAAGATTGGCAAGGTAAAGCGAGCCTAGCGTTACAAAAAGGTCGTGAAGATTTAGCGCGTGCGGCACTGATTGAAAAACAAAAACTATCAGATGTAGTACTAACGCTGAACGAAGAATATAAGTTGGTTGAAGAAACCATTGAAAAATTATCGCTAGAAGTGGCTGAGCTTGAACGTAAATTACAAGAAACGCGTGCACGTCAACAAGCCTTAGTGACTCGCCATAAAGCGGCTGGTACACGTCGTGAAGTTCGTCGCCAGTTAGATACCAGCAAAGTAGATGAAGCGATGTCGAAGTTCGAACAATATGAGCGTCGTATCGATGAAATGGAAGCAGAAGCAGATAGCTATAGCTTTGGTCGTGGTAAAAGCTTAGAGTCAGAATTTGCTGATTTACAAGCACAAGACGAAATTGAAAAAGAACTTGAGCGCCTAAAAGCGAACATCAAGGATAAAGAATAAGCACAACGAAAAAGCGTCGTTGTATCATTAATTCTGCGCGAAAGGAGAATAAAAAATGTCGATGGGTTTTATTAGCGTTCCATTAGTGGTGTTCATGATTGTTGTCGCACCACTATGGTTAATCCTTCACTATCGTAGTAAACGTCAAGCCGGTGAAGGGCTGTCAGGTGAGGATCAGAAAAAGTTAGAGACCTTGGTGGCACGCGCAGAAGATATGCAAGAACGTATTGTCACGTTAGAGCGTATTCTTGATGCGGAAGTGCCAAGATGGAGGCAAAAATAATGAGCAAAACCTTATACCGTGATCCTAAGAAAGGAAAGCTAGGTGGGGTATGTGCTGGATTAGCGGAGTATTTCGGCGTAGAAATCTGGTTAATGCGTATCCTTGCGGTTTCTGCTTTTCTTCTTGGATTAGGCTTTTTTGCTACCTTAGCTTACATTGCCGCTTGGTTGATTTTAGATAAGATGCCACCGCAACGAAAAGAGCAACAAGATCAGTATACCGAGCATAACGTAAAGCAAAAACCATGGCAGGCTGGGCGTTCTGCTCATCAAATCTTGCAAAGTGTTGAGTCTGAGCTTGATACCGCAGAGAAAAAAGTACAGCGCATGGAAGCTTATGTAACCTCATCTGCATTTAAAGTAGATCGTGAATTTAGCAAGCTTTAACTGTTGATAGAGTAAATGGCGATAAGCAGGTACTGATAATGTTCAGACCTGCTTTTTTTTGTCAGAAAGGCGTAATATAGAGTAATCGCTTTATTGATATTTTTTAGAATAAAGTTGTTAAACCTAAGAAATAAAACGAAAAAAGTTAGGGTTAGTAATGAATCGAATTAGTAATGAGTTGAACAAAATCGTAAATCGTAGCTTAGATAGACATGTTCGACTTGCAGTAACGGGGTTATCTCGAGCAGGTAAAACTGCATTTATCACCTCTTTAATTAACCAATTACTGCATGTGAGTACGAATGCACGTTTACCTATGTTCAGTGCGGTGCGTGACGGCTATTTATTAGGGGCTAAACGTGTTCCGCAATTAGATTTGCACGTGCCTAAATTTGGTTACGATGAAGGCATGCAATCTATTTTATCGACACCGCCAGCTTGGCCAGAGCCAACACGTGATGTTAGTCAAACGCGTTTAGCACTGCGTTATAAGCCACAAAAAGGGGCGTTGAAGCTATTTCAAGATACTGCCACCTTGTACCTCGATATTATTGATTATCCGGGTGAGTGGTTATTGGATTTACCACTGTTAGATTTAGATTTTCTTGCGTGGTCAAAACAGCAAAGCCAAGTGTTAAAAGGGAAACGTCTTGAATTGGCGGCTGATTGGTTAGCACTAACGGAAAGCTTTGATCCATTTGCCCCCGCTGATGAAAAGCAAATTGAGCAGATTTCAGCCGCATTTACGGCATACCTACATCAATGTAAAGCGGAAGGTGGGCTACATTGGGTACAACCGGGGCGTTTTGTGTTGCCAGGTGAATTGGCAGGCGCGCCTGTATTGCAGTTTTTCCCATTGCTTTGGGATCAAAAATACACTGAAAAACAATTGTTAGATGCCGATGAGAATAGCAATATTGGTATGTTACGCAGTCGCTATAAGTATTATCAGCAACACGTAGTAAAAGCGTTTTATAACGATCATTTTTCTAAGTTTGATCGTCAAATAATCTTAGTTGATTGTTTGCAGCCACTAAATGCAGGGCCAGAATCATTTAATGATATGCGCCAAGCGTTAGATCAATTGATGCAAAGCTTTAAATATGGTCGAAGTTCTTTGCTGCGACGTTTGTTCTCACCACGGATTGATAAAGTGTTATTTGCTGCAACGAAAGCGGATCACATAACGCCAGAGCAACATCCTAACTTAGTGGGGCTATTACAGCAGCTAGTGAACGAAGCGTGGCAAACGGCATCGTTTGAAGGCATTAATATGGACTGTGTGAGCTTGGCGTCGATTCAAGCCACAGAGCCAGGGTTCGTAACCCACCAAGGTCAGCAAGTCCCTGCATTACGTGGCTCTGATATGGCTGGAAATCCACAAACATTGTTTCCTGGTGAAGTGCCAAAGCGTTTACCAAACGAGGCTTTCTGGCAACAACATAGCTTTGATTTTATTAATTTCCGTCCATTACCACAGCAAAGTGACGAACCGTTACCGCATATCCGAATGGATAAAGCACTTGAGTATTTGCTGGGAGATAAATTGCAATGAGTGATCAACTTAAAAGTAAAATTGTCTTTGATGAGCCAACTGCTCAAGTTGAGCAATTGAATATTGCGTCAAAATTAGAGTTTGCAGAAAAATCTGACTTTCTACCGGATGTGACTCAAGAACCAGAAACAGAAGTTGAACAAGACTTAAAACAGGTACTGGCAGCGAAACCGAAACGTCGTTATGGTTTTTTTAAAGCGTTAGCGGTGGCTGGTGCTGCAATGGTGGGGTGGCAAACAGTTGATCACGTAGTCACTGCGTATCAAACTGCAGATTGGCTATCACTAGGCTGGAGCGCCATTGTTGCAGGTGTTGCGGTCGCTGGTATTAGTGCGCTTGGGCGTGAATTCTTTAAGTTACGTCGCTTGAAGTTACGCCAAACTGAGCGTGATGAAGCACAAATCTTGTTGGATGGGGACGGCATTGGTCATGGTAAAGCATTCTGTATCAAGCTTGCTCAGCATAGCCATATTAGTAGCGATAATCATGGTTACGATCGTTGGATTAATTCATTAGATGCCACTCATAACGATCGTGAAGTGTTAGAACTGTACGATCATCTTGTGGTCAGTCAGCAAGATAAATTGGCTCGAAAGCTGGTGGCAAAATACTCCAGTGATGCGGCGGTCATGGTGGCATTAAGTCCGTTAGCGGTGGCAGATATGTTGCTAGTAGCTTGGCGTAACTTACGATTAATTGAGCAGATCTCCCGTGTTTATGGGGTTGAGCTTGGTTATTGGTCACGCATTAAATTGCTGAAGTTAGTATTAGCTAACATGGCATTTGCTGGTGCATCAGAGGTTATCACCGATCTGGGTATGGACATGCTGTCGATGGATTTAGCAGGTCGCATGTCAACGCGTGTAGCACAAGGGGTGAGTATTGGCTTACTAACAGGACGATTAGGACTTAAAGCAATTGGTTTAATGCGTCCATTGCCTTGGTTACCGGGGGAGCAGCCTAAGTTAAGTGAGATCAGAAAAGATCTTGTCGCTCAGCTGACACATAAAAAAGATGATTAAAAGGTAGTCTTTTCAAATAATTAACATATAAGCTTATCGGTAACGGTAAGCTTATTTTTTATCTAAAGGAACATAGGGAATAAAATGAAAAAAACGACGCTACTATTGCCATTAGCTTTTTTATTATTTGGCTGTGATGCGCAAACATCTGCAACGAAAACAATTGATGCCTCAACGGTTGAGCAATGTAGCCAAGGTGAATATGCCTATTCTTTGCCAGTTGATCTGGAAAAATATACTCACGCGATGGCGCTATTTAGCCAAGAAGGGGGTGATAACCCTTATTCAACGACAAAATTTGAGCAAACGTGTCAGTCATTGCCACAAGTTGAAGACAAATTAGCGTATATAGCAGAGCAAAGTGCGCAAGCCACCTTGCCACATCCAGAAGCTGGCAAAGTGCTTTATTTTAAACAAGTTGATGATACGGCTTATGTTGTATTAGCAGCGCAAGAAGATGGATGGGCTGGGGTATCAGCCGCAATGGCAGCAGCAGAGCCTGTTATCACACGTAATATTCAGTTGAACAGTGCAATTAAGCATGTCACGTTTGGCTATGCGCCCGGAGATGAAAAACAAAGCTAACGAAGATATTTGTCAAACGCAGACAGCGTTATCATCTATTGAGAATAAATGGTGGAAATTGGCTTACTCATCACCATTTAATCTCATATCTTAGATTTCTATCTTGACTATAAATAGGCTTGATAGCACACTGCGTGAATGTCACGTTAAGTTGACAACCCGAATGTTACCTCTTCTAAGTTATTATAATTTAATTGATTTTTTAAAACTTAGTTGAGTCAAGAATAGGCTACATCTAAGAAGGCGACAGGTATGAGGCTACAGGTATTTTGTGAAGATCGAGTTGGTATGACTCGCGAGCTGCTAGATATTCTGACTAGTCAGGAGATTGATCTTCGAGGGATAGAAATTGATCGTGTAGGTATTATTTACCTTAATTGTCCCGAAATTGAATTTGAGCAGTTTAGCCAATTAATGTCACAGATTAGACAGTTAGATGGTGTAACCGATGTCAGAAAAATTAGCTTCATGCCGAGTGAGCGTGAACATACAGAGCTTTCTGCACTGCTACAAACACTGCCAGATCCCTTCTTTTCTATCGATCTTAACGGCAAAATTGATTTTGCTAACCAAGCTGCTGAAAGGCTGATGACCCATCATTATAGCTCGCTTCACAATGAAAGTATCCATACATTATTGGGCTTTAATGTTCAGCGTTGGTTAGATAAAAAACATGCTGAAAAGCATACCGAAATGGTCGTGATTGCAGGGCTTGATTACCAAATGGAAGTGATGCCAGTTTACATTAATGATGAAACTGATGCCCCTGTACTTGCTAGTGCATTGATTTTGTTGAAGTCCTTGTCTGAAGCGACGATGCCTATTGTGACTCGTCAACTAGACGGAGATAGTGGTTTTGAGCATTTAGTCGGTCACTCTTCTCGTTTTAAGCATTTAGTGGCGCAAGCGAAGAAATTGGCATTGCTTGATGCCCCCTTGTTGATCCAAGGTGAAACGGGTACGGGTAAAGAAATGTTAGCGCGTGCTTGTCACCAACGTTCTACGCGACGTGATAAGCCATTTTTGGTTGTAAACTGTGTGTCTATGCCTGATAACGCGGCTGAAACTGAGTTATTTGGTTTTGCAGGTAGTGCGACTGAGCCAAGTAAAAAAGGCATTTTTGAACAAGCAGATGGCGGTACGGTTTTCTTGTATGAAATTGGCGAGATGTCAAAGCACTTACAAATTAAGCTACTACGTTTTTTACAAGATGGTACGTTCCGTCGTGTAGGCGAAGAAGCAGAGAAGAAAGTGAATCTTCGTGTTATTTGTTCGACTCAAAAGAAACTACCCGATTTGGTTGCTGCAGGTGATTTTCGTGAAGATTTGTATTATCGCTTGAATGTATTAGCTTTAGTTGTGCCACCGTTACGTGAGCGTAGTGCTGATATCGTACCTTTAGCTGAGTTATTCCTTACTCAGTTATCACAAGAATTGCATCAAGCAAAACCGCAAATATCTGAAGAGTTAGCAGAATACCTTAAACAATATGCTTGGCCGGGCAATATTCGTCAGCTTCGTAATGTGTTATTCCGCGCTATGACGCAATTAGATAGTAGTGTTATGACCTCTGATGATGTGCAGTTACCTGAAAATGAATCGAGCAGTATTATTAGTGATGAAACGCTAGATGGCTCATTAGATGAGATCATGAAACGTTATGAATCAGGTATTTTATCTAACCTTTATCGTAGCTATCCGTCTACCCGTAAGCTGGCAAAGCGATTAGGGGTTTCACATACCGCTGTTGCCAATAAATTGCGTGAATATGGTTTAACAAAACGTAACTAATCGCCAGTTCAGAAAAGAAAAAAGAGATAATTTAATTATCTCTTTTTTTATGAATTTAGCATAAGTAGGGATAGCGTTAGGCTAGTTCATGCTGGTGGTCTTCAATCAAGATGGTTTTTCCAGATTCAAGCGCTAACAGAAGGGCAACCATATCAGCACCATAGCGGTAACCACATAGGTTTTGATCGCTGTTAAGGACACGGTGACAAGGGATGATGATGGGAATAGGATTAACGTTTTTCGCCATTCCGATAGCTTGGCTAGCAGCAGGGTTACCAATATCAAGAGCGATTTGTTCGTAACTGGATGTTTTACCAAAAGGGATATCGGCAATGGCATGCCAAATTTGCTGTTGGAACAGCGTTCCTTGAGGAGCGAGTGGGAAAGTGAAGCGTTGGCGAGTGCCTAAGAGATATTCTTTTAGCTGTCTAATGAAGGGTTCCATAAAGCTTGGGTTATGTTGCCATGACTCATCAGGCATATAACCGGGGCTATTGACCGTTAACCTTCTCAAGCCTTGGTGATCGGCTAACAGCATGATGCTGCCTAATTCAGTTTCTATACAATCGTAATACATCCATAACTCACTAAATGCGTTAGTAATTAATAACATTGCTGAGCTAAGATTAACAGATAACAGTTTGATAACATATAACAATCTGTTTATTAGTTATGCTAATCTTACGATAGCTTCAACGCTCAGCACCTCTCTTATTAACATCCTTGTGTCGAGGTAATAGTTTGTTCCATTCAATTATAAACCGTTCATCAACGATTGTGCTTGATGATATAAAAATTCGACTGATTTCTAGTCAGGATGTAGCAAAAATCACTGTTTATTATCAAAAAAATAGAGCCTTTCTAAAAGCGTGGGAGCCAGTTAGAAACGAACTGTTTTTTTCCGAGCTTGGATGGCAGAAAAGGGTTGAGCAAATTGCTACATTGCATCGTCATGAAATGGCTTTTTACTTTGTGATTGAAGACAAAGAAACCCATGACATCATTGGTGTGATCAACTATAGCAACCTAGTGAAATTCCCGTTTCATGCCTGTCATGTCGGTTATTCTCTCGATCAGGACTATCAAGGACGCGCAATTATGCGACGAGCATTGAAAGAAACCGTGAGCTGGATGTTTGAAGTAAAAGGGTTTCATCGCATTATGGCAGCCTATATGCCGCATAATGAGAAGAGTGCCAGTGTGTTACATGCAGTGGGTTTTGAAAAAGAGGGGCTTGCTAAAGATTACTTATTAATTGATGGCCAGTGGCAAGATCATGTTTTAACGTCACTAATTAACCACCAATGGTCAGCACCTGTAACTTGGTCTGCATCTTAATCTTTTGTTAAGTAAGAATAAAAAAAGGCAACACAAGGTTGCCTTTTTTGATCTCGCTGGGTGAGTGATTACTCAACGGTTAGGATACGCATGTTGTTTGTTGAACCAACTGTATCCATTACGTCACCTTGAGTAATGATCACAAGATCACCTACTTGAACAAAACCTGCATCACGTAGTACGTCTAATGCATGTTTTGCCGCTTCTAGACCAGCATCGCTATCACGATTGAAGTAAACCGGAGTAACACCACGGTAAAGTGCTGCTTGGTTTAGGGTATTTTCGTTACGAGATAAAGCGAAAATAGGTAGACCAGAAGAAATACGAGACATCATCAGTGGAGTGCGACCTGATTCTGTCATTGCCACCATCGCTTTTACGCCAGCCATGTGGTTAGCTGCGTACATTGTTGACATCGCAATCGTTTCTTCAGGTGAAGTAAATGAGCGATCTAAACGGTGGTTAGACACGTTAATGCTAGGCTCTTTTTCTGCACCTAGACATACGCTAGCCATTGCTTTCACTGTTTCTTCAGGGAACTGACCCGCCGCAGTTTCAGCTGAAAGCATTACCGCATCAGTACCATCTAGTACGGCGTTAGCCACGTCCATCACTTCTGCACGTGTTGGCATTGGGCTAGTGATCATTGATTCCATCATTTGCGTTGCCGTAATAACCGTACGGTTTAGGCTGCGTGCACGACGGATAAGTTTCTTTTGAACACCAACTAGCTCTGGATCGCCAATTTCAACACCAAGATCACCACGTGCAACCATTACAACGTCAGATGCAAGAATGATGTCATCCATTGCTTCGGTTGTTGCTACCGCTTCAGCACGCTCAACTTTAGCGACTAATTTTGCATTTAGCCCTGCTTCAGTTGCTAGGCGACGTGCATACTTCATGTCTTCGCCGTTACGCGGGAAAGAAACCGCTAGGTAATCTACACCCATAGCCGCTGCTGTAATGATGTCTGCTTTATCTTTGTCTGTTAGGGCTTCAGCAGAAAGGCCACCACCTTTTTTGTTGATACCCTTGTTGTTTGAAAGAGGGCCTGCAACGGTTACTTCAGTGTGAACTTTATTGCCTTCAACAGCCGTTACTTTTAATTGAACACGACCGTCATCAAGTAACAGAATGTCACCAGTTGTTACGTCTTTAGGTAGTTCTTTGTAGTCAAGACCGACAGCGAATTGATCGCCTTCACCTTTTGGAAGATCGCTATCTAGAGTGAATTTATCACCAATAGCGAGTTGGATTTTGCCATCTTTAAACGTAGATACACGGATTTTTGGACCTTGTAAGTCACCTAGAATTGCTACGTTTTTGCCTAGTTTTGCTGCAATCTCACGTACTTGTTTAGTACGTTGAATATGATCTTCCGGACTACCGTGAGAGAAGTTCATACGTACAACGTTTGCACCTGCGGCAATGATCTTTTCAAGATTATTATCACGATCAGTTGCAGGACCAAGGGTGGTTACAATTTTTGTACGTCTTAGGCGTTCAGACATGTGAAACTCCATTATATTGAAACGGGTTTTATTGATACTTAGCAGAAGTCAGTGTGGCTAAGTCAGCAATAAAACTTGAGATAGTTTTGATATCATATCTCGCTTATTGGGCTAAATGATGTATATCAAAAGACGATAAACTGTCACTGCTTTTATTCTCGTTAGTTGTAACAAAACGTATGTAACGAGATTGTTGCAACAAAAAAGCGAAGCTTAAAGCTTCGCTTTCAATGGGTTACAAGCTAGGACTATCTTTGGAAAAACGGGAGTCTTTTAAAGACTCTTTCACGCGTTTTAAGTTATTTCTAAAACCTGCACCACGACGTAGCGTAAAGCCTGTCGCTAACACATCAATAACGGTCATCTGTACAACACGACTCGCCATTGGCATATAAATATCAGTATCTTCTGGCACATCTAAGCAAATAGACAGGGAGCATTCACGCTCTAAAGGCGAGTCTTTTGCTGTAATACCGATAACGGTAGCGCCATTAATACGTGCCATTTGCGCAATTTCAACCAAACTCTTAGTTCGACCAGTGTGGGAAATCACTACAACTACATCACCGTCAGAGCAGTTAATCACGCTCATGCGTTGCATCACAATATCATCAAAACAAACGATAGGAATGTTGAAACGGAAAAACTTATTTTGCGCATCATGAGCAACAGATGCTGATGCACCTAATCCGAAGAAAGAGATTTTTTTGGCTTGAGTGAGCAGATCAACGGCGCGGTTAATTTGCATAGAATCCAAGCTATTTTTGGCAACATCTAAACAAGCCATAGTGGATTCAAAAATTTTTGCCGTGTATGCCTCTGGGCCATCGGTTTCTTCAACATTACGGTTTACGTAAGGTGTACCGTTAGCCAAACTTTGCGCCAAATGCAGTTTAAAATCAGGGAAGCCTTTAGTATCTAAACGACGACAAAAGCGGTTAACCGTAGGTTCACTGACATCAGCCATTTTTGCGAGGGTCGCAATGCTTGAGTGAATGGCGGTTTGAGGGGAGGCAATAATAACTTCGGCGACTTTTCGTTCGGATTTACTGAAGTGTTCTAAGTTATTTTGAATTTTTTCTATGGTATTCATAGCTAGTCATGCACTTCGTTATTGAATTTCATTTGTAGCAAACTTGTCATCAAGATGCGTCTTTAATGAAACTATACTACTTAATTTTGATTATATCCTAGCTAATCGGGGGATATTGCGGGCTAATTTTATGAGTTTATGACCGGGATCGCCTTTTGGCTTTCAGTTTTGAAACCCTGTGCGATGAATAAT
>NZ_SSMG01000350.1 GCF_009873615.1 Photobacterium lucens | reverse complement strand
CTGCTATTAACAATGCGAAATTATACAACTATAACTACAAAAATATAGAAAATATTTATTAATCAGATCTTTAAAGTGTATAAGTTTTAACCATTCAATTTTGACACCTTGTTAACATAACGCCCCGTAGCATGTTATTAAATAAACATATACCCAGCGACCTGAGTATAAATATCATGAATACGGGAGAGAACCATGGTTAGCAAACACAAACTGTACATCTCTTTTGGATTACTGCTTACATTAATTGCAGGCGTTGACAGTAATCTTCCTTTAGCTATTTTTGGTGGCATTATTGTCGCTACATCTGCATTTCTGCTCGCTTAAAACTAAGACTCATTTCCGTTAGTAAGTGAAGTACACTACCATTTACATGAATTTCACTTTTAGTCGTCTATCCTAAATGTTATAACATAACATCTATTATTCTTTGAATACCTCAAAGCATCGTGCCACGCCTGTGAATACGGAGATAACATCTTTTATGCGTTGGATATCTTTCCCTGCAATTCTGCTTTCATCTTTCACTTTCTTTTCCACATCTAGCCAAGCACACCCGCACTCATGGATTGACATGAAGACATACATTCAAGGTGATAGTCAGCAGATCACAGGATTTAAAATGGTATGGACTTTTGATGCCATGACAACCGCATACATGCTTGATGGTGAAGATATGTCTGCTGAACACAAACAAGAAACATTGGCGCGTGTTGGGCAGTCCGTAATGCACAATATGATGAACGAGCACTACTTCACCTATTTTTATAATGGCGAAGAGCCTATCAAATACAAAATTGCAAAAGATGGTGTTTTAACTAAAGATCGCGCTAAAGCGACATTAACGTTTGAACTACCGCTGTCAAAGCCGCAACCACTGACTAAAGATTCACTACGTCTACTGATTTTCGAGCCAAGCTACTATGTTGATATGTCATGGAAAGATAAAAGTGACATTGAATTATCACCAAAGCTAGCAAAGAGCTGCACATTTAAATTAGTAGAGCCAAATCCAACGCCAGAACAAATGCTATATGCGCAGTCGTTACCTGCCGATGCTGATCCCGATAATGCATTAGGTCAACTATTTACCCAGACAGTCAAACTGAGCTGTAAGTGATCTGTGGCATTAAGGAATAGAAAAATGGATCATCAACACACTGAACATCATCACCACCACAATAAGGCTCCTAAGAACTATTGGCTTGGTGCTAGCTTAGTTTTTGCCTTTTTAGCTATCGGTGGTTACTTTTTATGGCAATACTGGCCAACCCTAATGATCAACACAATAAAATGGCAACGTGAAATTAATGGGCAATTAAGTGATCTAATCTATGATGCCAAAGATCATAATGGTGCCATTTATTCACTGGCAGGGCTTAGCTTTTTATATGGTGTATTTCACTCATTAGGCCCAGGCCATGGCAAAATGATCGTTACCACTTACCTTGCGACGAATCCTGCGAAAGTCAAAGCTAGCTTGATCATGACGATCGTTTCAGCATTTCTTCAAGCCTTTGTCGCGATTGCTTTAGTATCCATACTGCTTGCCTTTTTTAACTCTTCAATGCGAGAAATAAATAGTGCTGCAGATAGGTTTATTACGCTTAGTTTTGTCGCCATGTTATTGCTCGGTGTGATTGTTGCTTACCGCGCCCTAAAACAAGCATGGCAATTAATCAAACAACAAAAGCACCATCATGCTCATAGCTATAGCCATAGCCATAGCCATAGCCATAGCCATAGCCATAGCCATGATTGTGGTTGCGGACATAAGCACTTTGCTAATGCAGATGAAATAAACCAAGCAACAAGTATGCGAGAATATCTTGCCATCATTGCCAGTATTGGTATTCGCCCATGTACAGGCGCAGTGTTGGTATTACTGTTTGCCAATATGGTAGATATGTATTGGATAGGTGTGGTGAGTGCCATTCTCATGGCAATAGGAACAGCGATAACAACATCAACCATTGCGATAATGACGCTATCAGGCAAAAAGCTGGTGACCAAATACTTATCTGCAAGTGATGATCACCAACCCTCTTTTACCCCATTAGTTTTTAAACTACTCGGTGGTATTTTACTGATTGTTTTAGGAACAATTTTGCTTAACAGCCAAAGCTATGGCATGTCCCCAGTGCTTTAAACACACTCACCTTGTTGGCGTTGTGCAGACTCTGATAATTCTGTTAACGCCAGCATGGCTTGCTCTGCATGCTCTTCATGAACAAAAATATGATCATGATAAAACGCAGCCATCACATTCGCACTGATCCCACGTTTTGCTAACACACTAGAAACTGCTGCCGTTAACCCTACCGCTTCTAAACTTGAATGCACTTTTAAGGTAATACAACGATACACGTTGTTGATCTCAATATTATGCTGAACCGCACTTTCATGATTAAGAATGAATGTCATCCCTTCTTCTTCATGAAATGTCGCCAGTGGAGACATAGATGCAATGGCATCTAAATTCGTATTTTCTGTGAAACAAAAAATATAACTAGTTGGACTTAAAACTGGCTGTAAGTTTGCTAAAAGCTCAGATAAATCAGTGATCCCAGACATTCTCTTCCCTATTATTTCATTCATTACACGATTGTGCGCACCACATGGACACCCTTTATGACGCTTGTGACGTTGCTAATTGGTATCCCTTTAAAATTTTCCGCTCTTCTATTGTCGATAAGATAAACATCATGACATAGCCTAAACATAAGGCAACAATGATAGCCACCACATTTGCAGTAAAAATCGATAATAAATAATAACTTGCAACCAGTGTAACTATACCGCTTAAGCGAATAATCAAACTCAGCGTAAACTTCCCATGCGCTTTTATATATGCCAATTGGTAGGCATTAAGCATCATAAAAATAAAGAAAATGGAGAAGTGAAATAGCACTATCACCGCACCGTGATATTGAGGAGGGAAGACAAAACCAATGATTTCAGGCCCAGCCAACAGCATGATAAGGAAAAAACACACACTGACGATGCCCGCTAACCGAAAAATCCAGCGTCTAATGGCTTTTACTTGCTCATGATCGCCTTGGCGAATACACAAGGTTAATTCAGGTAATACGAATCGATAAATAGGAAATACAAACAGCATTGTCATGTAAGTAAAGATTGGACGGACAACAACCTGAAAATCGCCCAATTCATCCAAACTAAAATGGGTAATAGTCAATAATACCGTAATATAGATCATTAATATGCTCGCTCCCGCCTCTAGTGAGGCAGTGAAGCTCTTACGCACATAGTTACGCATATTAGGATCAAGTTGGACAGGCTTTATCGGCTTGGTTGCGATCTGCTTGCGACGCTTCCAATACATAAAATGTGCAGCCACCAGCGATGACAACGTCATGCTATAGAACAAGGAAGCTAATGGTGAAAAATGCAGTAGGTAGTAACAAATAACAAAACTAACAACATTGGTTATCGGCTCTATCCATGTCACTTTATTCGACACATCATAAAGACGATACATGGCAATCAAGTTAGTAAAATAAACCTTCATCCCCATACTAAAAATCACGCCAACCATTTCAAAATAGCCGACGTTAATATGCAACTCATGCTTAATATAAGGTAAAACAATACCCCACGTGAGTAACACCATGGTGATCAAGCAAAAGCGAAATATATTTATAATGTCACGATCATTATTGGTCTGGCTGTAGGTCACAACCATGGACGAACGAAAACCTGTCATTAGAATTAATGACAGTGAAACGATATCTATCACACTATTAAACAGGGCTAAATCATCTTTATTAACCCATTGTGCAAGCCATATTTTAAATAAAAAACCAACCGAAATACTCGCTAATGTTGCAAGTATTCCAGATTTAAATGCACTTTTTAATCGTGAAAGTGCATCCTCATTCATTGCCGAGGCAATATTTTGCTTTTCCATAGATACAAATAATAAACAGCGAATAGTTTATAGTACGTTATTTATCACTAAATATCTTTCGAAAATATAACACTCACTATCCTTAAGCTCCTCTTTTTAATATTTTTACGGAGCAGAATATAGCGATTCAAATACAGTTAATTCAGATTCTAATTCTTCCAACAAAATAGAAACATTTTTCACATCACCTTGTTGAACCGATGTTTTTATATGTTCTCGAATTAACTGAATTTTTTTTCGACTGTTAGCAATCTGTGTCATTTCAATTCTCTACTACTTTATAACTTGCTTTACATCAAATCATGTTGAGCACTGACATCAGCTATTGTCAGTGAAACTAAGCTTGCTTTGTTAAGGCAATGACATAACTCATAGCAAGATCGTGACGATACACATAAATGTGATGTTTGTCACATGATTTATATAAAACAAATTGATTAATAATTATTGATAGTTCAAATGTAAATACAACAACAAATCAAAACAATTGATTAACAACTCAGCGACTACTCTGCTGATTATAAAGGCGTTCAAAATGAATAAATGCCATATCTAATCGGCGTAATAGCATATTTGCGATCTCATTATATTTATGCGAAAGGCAATAACGAATCGCTCGTTCCAAGTTCTTAATAACAAAACGAGCAGAAGATAGCCGAATCTTCAATACGATGTGATTATTATTAGTAAATTTCATCTTCGATAATGTTTATTGTTTGGTGTAGACAAACTATAACGAATTAAGTTGCACAAAATACATCTACGAATTCGAAAACATACATATACAAAATGAACAAATACTCGATGGTTTACTATTTATAATTTCATGAATAATAAAACAACAATGTAAGCAAGCGGTGATTAACAATTCTTTATT
>NZ_SSMG01000349.1 GCF_009873615.1 Photobacterium lucens | reverse complement strand
GTCAGTATAATATTTAAAACTTATATATTAAATACCATTTAAGTTTTTGAGCTGAAATATGAAATTAAATCGTGTTTTTTATTATCAATAACGGCTTTTTTGTTACGAAGTTGAAAAAATATCTCAATATTTAACAGAAACCTAAGTTGATGGGTTGATTTACGTTAGCGAGAGCAGTAGTATCCACGCCTCGATTTTTATGGTGGTGTATATGAGCAGATTTGAGTGCCTTGAAAGAATTGTCGACGAATATCGTAAAAAAGTTCGTGACGCTGAGTTTAACCGTCAGAACGATAGCGAAGTTGCTAAAGTTCTTGTTTTACTAGTCGGTAACTCTATGTTCAGTCTGGCTGACGAATTTGCTGATTGGGTTAATCGTGGCGGTGATCGTAGCTACGGTGGTAAGTTCTTCGTTTCTAAGCAACTAATGACGTTGCTAGAGCCAGTAACTTTCCGTGGTGTAACTGTTCGTCGTGATTCGATTAAACTATTCAGAATTTCGTAAGCTGAATGGATTCAATCGGTATTCCATGACTCCAATGTAAAATTGGAAAACGGATTTTTGATCTTGATGAGAGTCGAGGTCGGCAGAAGGGGATGCAAATGCATCCCTTTCGCTTATCTGGAATTTATAACTTACTTAAACGTCTTTATCACAAGCCTTGATAAGCACAGACGTATCCATTCTTCCCAATCCTTGCTGTTGTAGCAGGCCGTAACGTTTATCAACCGCTTCAGTCAATGGCATAGCTAACTCATGCTTATTCGCTTCATCTAAACAGAAACCCAGATCTTTACGCATCCAATCAATGGCAAAGCCAAAATTAAACTTATCTTCCGCCATGGTGATTGCACGGTTTTCCATTTGCCATGAACCCGCAGCACCGTGTTTTAGTACACTGACTACTTGCTCTATATCTAGGTTTGATTTTTGTGCCAGCATTAATGCTTCACTTAAACCTTGTAGTACCCCAGCGATACAAATTTGATTCACCATCTTGCAGCGTTGACCCTGACCATGACCGCCCATCAATACCGCTTGTTTGGCATAGCTATTTAATACCGGTAATACCGCATCAAAGTTTGCTTGTTCGCCACCACACATAATGGTTAATGCACCGTTTTCAGCACCCGCTTGACCACCAGAGACAGGAGCATCAATAAAGTGAATGCCTTTCTCGCTACAAGCGTTAGCTAACTCTTCTGCGAGCTCTGCTGATGTAGTGGTGTGATCAACAAGGGTAGTGCCAGCTTTCATACCAGCCAGTACGCCATTTTCACCGTACACAACACTACGTACATCATCATCGTTACCGACACACAAAGCGACAACATCACGCTCTAATGCTGCTTCCCGTGGGGTTTCACCATATTGACCTGAAAACTCAGAGGCCCATTGCTGCGCTTTGGCAGTTGAACGGTTGTAAACCTTGGTATCAAATCCTGCATTGAACAGGTGACGTGCCATTGGGTAACCCATTACACCTAAGCCGATAAAAGCGATACTCATTGTCATAGGAGTCTCCTAAGCAAAATAATTAAAATTGAGATATGTCATTTTAACGAATGGATAATAGGCAATACGTTAACCTGATAGTGAAACCGTCACTCTGCGAGCTACATTCCGTTTTAAAGCGGCGTTTAATTGCTAACAAAGCACATAGTAACTGCAATAAGAGTACGTTCTTTATTCATCCGTGTTGATGGTTATGTACACTAAGGTTTATATTGACATATGTCAATTTGTTTATTCCCTGTATCATTTGTTGCGTATTTTGGTTAAAGTTAACCAACTGTATGGTGGCGATTTAACTATAGGATGTGACAGTGAGCGACGCTAAATTTAAACAGATAGCTAAAACCATCGAAGCTCGAATTGATAGTGGTGAATATCCTGCAAAGTTTAAATTGCCGCCACATCGTGCGCTTGCTGATGAATTAAGCACAACGCCAGCGACAGTAGCAAAAGCCTATCAATTGCTGGTGGATAAAAAGCGTGTTGAATCCTTTGTCGGTAGGGGAACGTTTGTTTGTGCTCAAGCATCGTTAAGTGAGGTGATCCAACCTGCAGACGATGAACAAGATTATAACTTCTCCATCCTACAGCCTTGTTTGCTGCAAAACTTGTCACCATTGCGTGATGCGATGATGCAAGCTACAGAGCAGCTAAATACTCAGTTAATGGGGTATACCGAGCATTCAGGCCATGAAAGTCACCGTTTAGCAGGTGTCGCATGGGCTAAACATTATGGTTTAACTGGCGGTAATAGTGATAACACCTTACTGACCAACGGCGCGCAACATGCGTTATCGTTATTAATTCATGCCCTAACAGAGCCTGGTGATACTATCGCTGTTGAATCGCTCACTTATCCGGGGATCATGGCAATTGCCAAATCAGCAGGGCGACACGTTGTAGGAGTGCAATTAGACGATGAAGGGATGTGTCCTGATGACCTACAACAGGTGATCCGCTTAAATCGTCCTAAGCTCGTTATTGTTGTACCGTCACATCAAAATCCAACGGGCATTACCATGCCACCAGCAAGACGTGATGAAATCGCTAACGTTATTGCAGCAAATAACATCTGGCTCATTGAAGATGATATTTATGGCTTTTTAAATCCGGAGCCTATTGCAGCGATCAGCAATCGTATTCCGCAATTAAGCTTTCATATTTCAGGCTTATCAAAAGCAATTAGCCCAGCAATGCGTTGTGGTTTTTTAAAAGTGCCTGATTCACATATCACAGTATTACAAGCCTATATTCGTGCCAACATATGGCTGTCATCGCCACTGAACTATATTGCTGCAGCGCAATTAATTGAAAGTGGTGAAGCATTTCAACTTGCTGAAACGCAAAGACAAACTGCAATTAAACGTCAGCAATTGGCGAGAGAGTTACTAGGCTATCAAGGGAGGGAAACAGGGTTTCAACTATGGTGGCCATTACCTGAGCATTGGCAGCAAGAACGCTTTGTGATGGAGGCGAAAAACAAAGGTTTGATTGTCAGTAGCGGCAGTTATTTTAAAGTGAATGGGGAAGATCCGCACCATATTCGCTTATCATTAATGGCTATTAGCTCAGAGCAACGGCTGCAACAAGGATTGATCATGCTGCGAGATCTGGCTAAATCAGAATTTGTTATGAATCCTCATTTTTAAGTCTTTATAATAACAGCATCAGATACCGTTAAGTATAACGTGTATCTTTCTCATAATTATTTAATACAGAAAGTAGAGTCACAAAATGGATGCAGAATTTTGGCATAGCCGTTGGGCAGAAAACCGCATTGGTTTCCACCTACCTGACGTAAACCCATTACTGATCAAACATTGGTCAGCGGTTAAACCGCAACGTGATGAGCGTGTGCTTGTTCCTATGTGCGGTAAAACGCAAGACTTAGTGTGGTTAGCAGAGCGTCATAACCAAGTGATTGGTATTGAGTTGAGCGATATTGCTGTCAAAGCTTTCTTTGCTGAAAACCTCTATACACCGCTTGTTACTGGTGTCGGCAATCAACACCTTTATGAGTTTGATGAGATCTCGATTTATCAAGGTGATTACTTTACCGTAAATATCGATCCTGTTGATGTGGTTTACGATCGCGCTGCATTAATTGCAATGCCAGAAGACATGCGTCAAATGTACGTAGAAAAGCTACTGTCATTGGTAAAACCGGGCGGTCGTATTCTACTGGTGACACTTGATTACCCACAAGATGAACTAGCAGGGCCTCCATTCTCAGTACCTAAAGCGGAAGTTGAAGCTTTATTTGCGAATTGTAAAGTGACACACCTTGAACGTGATGAGGCTGATGAAACGCATCCTCGTCGCCAACGAGGTTTATCTCGCTTTGCTGAAGAAGTGTGGTTGATTGAAGTGTAGTAACACTTAATCACATTAGCTAAACATAAAGAAAGGCATGTTGCTTTAAACTAACCTGTTGTTTTTAAGGTTAATTATAAAGCTAACATGCCTTTTGCTTATAGAGAACGGTTATTTGACGCTAATCTTATTTGTTAAGTGATTAGTTAAAAACGACTTTCACATCACCAGCAGCGTTAACTGCATCATTGACTGCACTATCAATATCTTCACGACGAGTCAGCGCCACACCTAAACGACGACGACCATTGATTTCAGGCTTACCGAATAAGCGAATTTGCGTATTAGGACGAGAAAGCGCTGGCAGTAAGTTATCAAAGCCGATATTGGTTGAAACACCTTCAGCCAGAATAACCGCAGATGCCGATGGACCATATTGTGTGATGTGCTGAATGGGTAAACCAAGAAATGCACGAACGTGAAGGGAAAATTCAGACAACTCTTGCGAAATAAGCGTCACCATACCCGTATCATGTGGGCGAGGGGAGACTTCGCTAAATAGTACCGTATCGCCTTTAATAAATAGCTCGACACCAAATAAGCCGTAACCACCCAGAGCGTTTACAACTTTCTCTGCTACATCTTGTGCCGCTTTTAATGCCGCTTCAGACATTTGCTGTGGCTGCCATGATTCGCGGTAATCACCGTCTTCTTGGCGATGACCAATAGGTGCACAGAAGTGAACGCCATCAACAGCACGAACAGTTAATAATGTGATCTCATAATCAAAGTCAACAAAACCTTCGATGATCACACGACCAGCCCCAGCACGGCCGCCTTCTTGTGCGTATTGCCATGCTGAATCAATATCAGCTGTAGTTTTAATCACGCTTTGACCTTTACCTGATGAGCTCATGATTGGCTTCACCACACAAGGCATGCCAACACGGTTTACAGCTGCAACAAAGTCATCGTATTGATCAGCAAATTCATAAGGAGAGGTTGGAATAGATAGGGTTTCAGCGGCTAAACAACGGATACCTTCACGGTTCATTGTAAGCTTAGTGGCATTAGCGGTAGGAACCACATTCACACCTTGTTGCTCAAGCTCAACTAATGTGTCGGTCGCAATGGCTTCAATTTCAGGAACAACGTAGTCTGGTTTTTCTAACTCAATGATACGTTTTAGCGCATCACCATCTAGCATATCAATCACATGACTACGATGAGCAACTTGCATAGCAGGCGCGTTGGGATAGCGATCTGCTGCGATCACTTCGAGACCTAAACGTTGACATTCGATAGCTACTTCTTTGCCTAACTCACCAGAGCCTAAAAGCAGAACACGTGTAGCATTTGAACCATTAGCTGTACCTAACATCCTTATTCCTTACGATTTATGTTGGATAGTGTTGGTTGGGCGTGATAATACCTTGTTTTTATAATTAAGCAAACGTTTGCGTCAGGGTTTAATCTAAACTTGAAACATAAATAGTGTGAGTTATATGAAGCATATAATAAAAAACCGCCAACAATGTGGCGGTTTCATCAGTGATCTTAGATTGTATGACACATTATCAAATGTGTTACTTGCGTTTTTCCCACTGAGTGATAAACGCAACAGAGGCAATAATAATGGCAGCACCAAGCCATAAACGACCCGGAGGTATCCAACCGAACACTAACCATCCACCTAATACATTTAATGGCAGTTTGGCATGGTCAAAAGGTTGGACGAAAGAAGCATCTGCCACTGCATAGGCTTTCGCAATCGCCCATTGTGCAAGGGCGGTTAATAAACCTGCTGCGATAATTAATGTCCACGTTGCACCACCCGTCGGCATATGAAAATCAGGTAGTGCAAGTAACACGTTAAAAGGGGTGATCAGAATCAGCAGATACATCACAACCGTTGTTGGTGATTCAGTGCTTGATTGCTTTTTCACCATCAGCGAATAACCCGCCCAGAAAATCGCAGCCCCCACAGGTAGCAATGTAGCAATGCTAAAGGTATCTGACCAAGGTTCAAGAATTATCATCGCACCAATAAAGCCAGCAATGGTTGCACACCAACGTGCCGCACCGACTTTCTCTTTTAATAAGAAACCTGAGCCAATGGTTGCAAATAACGGTGAAGTCATGAGCAATGCAATACCTTGCCAAATCGGCACAGGATAGGCGAGTGCCCACAGCCATAACTGAATACCAATCACTGCAAGAAAGACACGGAAACAGTGTTGAAAAAATTGTTGTGTCTTTAATGAGTGACGGATCCCCATGGTTCTAAGCCATGGCAGCATCGCAATCAACGCAATGAAGTATTGAAATAGGGCAAAGGTGGTCGATGAGACACCAAGTTTTATGCTGAGGTACTGAGCAAGGCTGTTCACAATGGCAAAAGCCAAACCTGCAGACAGCATCCAACTTGCACCTTGTACCGGATTATGTGTTGGACTATGAGTGTGAGACATGAAAATAGGTTCTCTATAAAAGCGTTGCGAGGATAATACGCTTTTGTTTTTAGATAGCCAATATTCGACCCACTCTAGAGGTGTTGAGGTAATAAAAAACCGCCTATTACAGCGGTTTATATAACAACCTAGGTCTTTATTGCTAAATCTTAGTAAGCAACATAGGTCATTTGAATGTCTGGATTCAATGCTTCTAGCAGTGCTTGAGTACGTGCTAGTTGGCTGATTTGGCTTTCAGCACTTTCAACTAATGCCGCTTCAACCAATTCAGACAGCTTGTAGCCTGACATATTCATGTTGATCAGTGCCACTTGCAGCGGTGGTAGGCTAGGGTTAAATGCCGCATTTTCAGCGTACATACCCACAAATACACGACCGTCTTTGGCTTTAAGTGCAACACCACTGAAGTTCTTCGAGTAAGGTGCATGTGAACGGTTTGCAGCATCACAAGCGGCAACAGCTAACTCAGATTGTTCAGCAATGGTAATACCGTTATCAATATCGCTTAGAAGTGCATCTTCAATACCAAGATCGGCAGGGCCGAATGATTCAGGTAGGTATTGTTGCAGTGTCATTGGTTGGCGTTCTGGCAGTTGGATCACTAACTCTTTAGCCGTGTTTAGCTCATTCATGAACTGACGACAGTGACCGCAAGGGCTGTAGTTAATGGTTACATCTTTAATGCCAGTTTCACCTTTGATCCACGCATGGCTAATTGCCGATTGTTCTGCATGGATAGTACACGCCATACTTGCACCGGCAAATTCCATATTTGCACCAAAGTAAAGGCGACCAGAAGTACCACGGACAATAGCACCAACATAGAAATTAGAAATAGGAACAACAGCGTAAGCAGCAGCAACAGGAAGGAGTGCAAGGCGAAGATCAGAATCAGATAGATTAGTTTGAGCAAGTAAGTGTTCAAATTGCTCAGGACTGATAGTGGAATCGAAATTTTTATCTTCAATAATTGGTCGAAGAGCTGATGCAAGCTCGTTAGGTAATTGACCTAATGCATCCATAACTTTTGCGTGCATTGGGGTGTTACTCCGTATTGTTGATGGAGAAACATTCTATGTTAAATGTTAATAATCAAGTGTGATGCAGATCACATTAACTATCAACTCTATACACTAGTTACATTATCGAGAGCGAGCTCACACAAGTAAATGTAAATTTTTATGTAATAAATGGTTATCAAAACAGCATGGGCTTAAAACTAATATGAATTAAGCAACATAAACGCTGTAAGCATATGATGCTGCTTATACCCAAGTAACTTGGGTATAAAACCATTAACCAAAAAAGACATGCTGTAAGATAGGGAACATCAATGGTGCAAGTAGGGTTGTCATAATGCCACAAATCACTAAAGCCAATGAGCTAAATGCCCCTTCTTGATAGTCTTGCTCTACTGCCTTTGCCGTACCTAATGCATGAGAAACCGTACCGATAGACAAACCTTTCGCTAAAGGGTGATGAATACGAAATAGCTTCATCACTGGATAACCTAATACCGCACCAAACAAACCGACAATGATCACCATTGCAGCGGTAATGGCAGGAATACCCCCAATTTGTTGTGATGCTGCCATCGCAAGTGGAGTGGTAATAGATTTAGGCAAAATACTGGCGGCTAATTGAGCATCAGCCCCCATTAAAAACGCAATACCTGTACCAAACGTCATTGATAACACACTACCGATAAAACAGGCAGTTAAAATGGTCTTCCACTTACGCTTAATCAAAGGTAGTTGCTGATACAGCGGTAACGCTAAGGCAACAACCGCAGGGCCTAACATGTAGTTGATAATTTCATTGTCAGCAAAGTAAGTCTCATAAGGGACATTGAGCCAGCGCAGTGCAGCGATCAAAAAGATCAGCGAAATCAGCAATGGATTAAATAGTGGATTGCGGATCTTCATTGCCAAATAACGCATGCTGTAAAACACAACAAGGGTTGCCACTAACCAGATCATGACTCTTTTTCCTTATGGTGAAGGGCAAGGCCAATCACAACCAATACAATTAATGTGCTACCAAGGGTGCTTGCAAAAATGATGGTGGCGTTATGCTCGATTAAACCTAAGTAATTCATAAGGCCAACACCGACAGGAACAAACAGCAACGCCATATGTTTGATCAGCAAATTACAGGTTTTCTCAACCCATTGAGTTTTACAAATGCCTGTTACTAAGCCGAAGAAAAGTAAGAACAAGCCAATAATACTGCCGGGGATCGGCAGATGAGTTAGATGTTGTATGCCTTGGCCTACTAAAAAGCAAAACATAACAATGGCAAAAGATCGTATGTAATCCATAGTGAAAAAGGTAATGCTAGAAAGTTTTATTCATCATACAAATAAACGTGCTATTTGTCACACAAAATTACACGACATTTAGAAAAATGATAAAACTGTTTAGATTAAAT
>NZ_SSMG01000348.1 GCF_009873615.1 Photobacterium lucens | reverse complement strand
AAAATACTAGCGCAATAATTAGTGAATATTAAATATCTAAGATAAACGTTCGATCTACAGGCGACCCTTTCTAACTCGTACTTACAAATACTTCTCGATAGGCAATAACTGTAAGAACTCTGATTTCATCCGATCCCATTGCTCGGTTTCAGGTTCGCTGTCCCATGTTTTATCGCCGGAGTGCCAATGTACAGTGCCGCTATCAAGGCTTAAGTGCCAACTGTTATTATCTTTCATTGCGCCCTCTAAGGTTCTGGAAAGCTCTGCTGCAACCTTAGGGTTTTCAATCACCAATAACGATTCAGTATTGAGATAAGTCGAACGTAAATTGAAGTTAAAAGAGCCAATCGTCGCGATTTGATGGTCAAACACCGCTGATTTAGCATGTAAACCGTATACTGCGTTCGGTGCACATTTATCGCTATCTTGAAGCACAATCTCGCATAACTTAGCATCAGGCTTTAATTCAAATAAATCGACACCACTTTCCAGCATCTCTTGGCGTCTACCTGCATAGCCAGAGTGATTGGTGACCAAATCATTAGATGCCATTGAGTTGGTTAAGGCTTTGATCTCGACTCCTCTCTGATTAAGCTGCTGTAACCCAGCTAACTGATTGTCATCAAATACAAGATAAGCAGATTCAATAATGATGTCGTTTTGAGTCTTTTCCGCCAGCTTAGATAAATACTGCGCAGTGGCTTTTGGCTGATCGGTATTATTAATATCATCAGGAATTGGCTGATCAGCAATATAGGTCGCTTTCACCCATGTCATATTATCCACCAGCGACGTTAAGTACTGCGCAGCTGACGCTTGGCTTTGTGGCAATGCTGGGTAATGTTTGTAATGGGGAACTGAAATGCTTGATAAATCCGGTTGCTCAAGAGTAGGATCATCACTCAACAAATCAACATCGTATGCCCATTCACTGTTCCAGTAATTATTAAAGCTCTGTTGAACTTCAGTAACCACTTCCCCCCTTGCTAATACATCTCGATCACGCAAATTCAGCTCATGAGAAAGATCGAAATATTCATCACCAATATTGCGTCCGCCTACTACGGTAAATACGCCATCCACGGTGAAAGACTTATTGTGCATTCGACGATTTAAACGTGAAAAATCCCCTAAGAAGCTCATCCATTTACCCGCATTACGGGTTGGGATCGGATTAAAAATACGGATCTCGATATTCGGATGTTTATTTAACCCAGCTAATAAAGCTTCACGCTCGTTTAAATTAATATCATCAAGTAGAACACGAACATGAACACCACGTTCAGCAGCAGCCATTAAGCGACTGGCTAGATAGCTACCAGAAACATCGGAGTTCCAAATATAGTATTGAATATCAATGGTATGTTCTGCGGTTTCAACCAAGGCTAAACGTTGCGCCAGCGCATCCCAACCCGTATTTTGTACCAATACCGCACTCGGTGTTTGTGGAGTTTGTTGCTGACGATGACCATCATTTAATGTCGATAACAAGCTGGTCATTTTCGGGGTTGTTGGCGCAGTTAAGTGCTGAGCTTCTTTAGGTAAAGACGAGCACCCTGTTAGCATGGCAATACAAAATAACGGGGCACGCATCCCTTTATAATTAGGCATATAACAACTTCCTTGTTCATCACATCTGCAATAAGGTTCTCACTCAAACCCATTATTTATTGGCTGATGGCAGATCGTGAGTTAATTCTCTTTTATCACAAACAGCGTAGTGTTGAGTTTCCATCACGTACTTTGCAGCAACCCAACCTTCTGTGCCTTGGTAATTCACTTTACACCAACGTGGGCGCTGTTTTCGGATCACTGCTAACTCAGCGTCAGATAAGGTACTAAATTCTTGATAAGTCACACCACCAACACAACCGCGATTTTGCAAACAGATCCCATCATACGGGATCTCGCCTAGCTTCTTAGCGCTGTAAACAGGCTCTTCACGGATATTGAGCACATCATGTTTTTCAACTAAATGTACATCATAGTAATCAGGCCCATCTGCGGTAGCGTAAGCAAGGTTTATAAAAGCGCTACATAATCCTAAAGCTGTAACTGCCAAAATTGCAGGTTTGATAATGGCTTTTATCATTAGATTGTAGCTCCTCGCTCACTTATCCATTTGATAAAACTATAAACGCTATCAATGAATAGACCAATGAACCGCCCCTGAATTTTAACTATTTTGATACAAATTTGACGTAACAGCACGTCGACAGATTTTTCACCTGCCAATAATTAAGTTTCATCAACAGAAAAAAAGACACGTTTTTTTAACAACATAACTTAAACGTATTGCGATTATTCCTACAAGGAAAACAGTTCGAAATAAAACAAAAAGTTAAATGTTTTCTATATGTTTCATTTTGACCTTTTTGGTAAACAAAAAGTAACCAAAGCCATTTCGCACATGTGTTTTATTAACG
>NZ_SSMG01000347.1 GCF_009873615.1 Photobacterium lucens | reverse complement strand
ATTTCAAAGAAGCAGATACGTATACTTTTCTCTAACTTAAATGGACTTTGAGAAATTTTATGCTTTCCACATTAGTAAATACTCATCACATCAAAATCAATTTAAACGCCACCAGCAAAGACGAGCTATTCCAAGAGCTGGTTGATGTACTGCACGCCAACAACCGTATTTCAGATAAAGCGCAGTTTTTAGCCGACATTCAACAACGTGAATCCGACAGCATCACTTGCATGGATGGCATTGCCTACCCTCATGCCAAATCAAAAGCGGTATTAGAACCTGCTATTGCCGTTGGGATCAAAAAAGAGACCATCGCATACGGTGATGAAGACGGTGTCGAGCCTTCGTTATTTTTCATGATTGCCTCACCTAATAACGGTGCAGATCACCACATTTATGTGCTTCAAGAACTGTTCGGCAAGTTCGGCGATGAGTTTCTTGAAGCCATGCATAACGCCACATCAGAGCAACAAGCCTTAGACGTGCTGTTATCTGATCAATTTTCATAATCACCTGTTTCAACATTCCCCCATTTATAATTAAAAAAGAGTGATGTACCCATGACAACGACAACAATGACCAACGGTCAAGGCAGTGATTGGAAACAAACACTGTCGACCATGAAACAACACTTATTATTTGGTACTTCCCACATGCTACCTTTCGTTGTAGCCGGTGGTGTATTGTTGGCCCTAGCTGTAATGGCAACAGGTCAAGGTGCGGTGCCTGATACAGGTATTCTGAAAGATATCTCAACCATTGCTATCAAAGGCTTGGTGCTATTCCCAATCATTCTTGGTGGCTTTATTGGCTACTCAATTGCAGATAAACCTGCACTTGCGCCAGCATTTATTGCATCAGGCATTATGGCTGACATGGGCGGCGGTTTCCTTGGCTGTATCATTGCCGGTTTCATCTCAGGTATTGTGGTACTACAACTTAAGAAAATTCCAATTCCTAACCACCTATCAGCACTGGGTGTGTACTTCCTATACCCACTTGCAGGTACATTGATCAGTGCAGGTATCGTAATGTGGGGCTTAGGTGCTTTCATTTCGACTTTCATGGCAAACATGAACGAATTCCTCGCATCAATGGCGGGTTCTTCTAAAGCAGTACTAGGTGCAATTCTAGGTGGTATGACAGCGTTTGATATGGGCGGCCCTATCAACAAAGTTGCTACTCTATTTGC
Organism: Photobacterium lucens; assembly: GCF_009873615.1. Taxonomy (GTDB): domain Bacteria; phylum Pseudomonadota; class Gammaproteobacteria; order Enterobacterales; family Vibrionaceae; genus Photobacterium; species Photobacterium lucens. The sequence goes on along the minus strand of NZ_SSMG01000347.1, from coordinate 6,689 downwards.
ACAAACTCAAGTTGATACTCAACCTTGGCTAATGGGTGGCGTGGGTATTGCTATCTGTACTCCACCACTAGGTATGGCACTAGCAACATTCCTATTTAAGAAGAAGTTCTCAACTGAAGAGCGTGAAGCAGGTAAAGCTGCGGCGATCATGGGTTCTATCGGTATCTCTGAAGGTGCAATTCCATTTGCAGCTAACGATCCAATGCGTGTACTTCCATCGATCGTGATCGGCGGTATGGTGGGTTGTATCTTCGGTTTCGCAACAGACGTACTTCTTCATGCACCTTGGGGCGGCTTAATTACAGCACCTGTTTCTAGCAACATTCCAATGTACGTGGCAGGTATTCTAGCGGGCTCATTCACTACCGCTATCATCGTTGGTTTCTGGAAACCTGAAGTCAAAGAGGAAGAAGAAACAGCAGACATCGCACCAAAAGCAGATCAAACAACACAAGTTGAAGCTGCACCAGTAGCGGGCGAAGGCGAATACGATGTTATCGCTATCACTTGTTGTCCTTCAGGCGTAGCCCATACATTCATGGCTGAAAAAGCGATTTACAAAGCAGCGAAAGAGCTAGGCTTGAAAGCAAAAGTGGAAACTCAAGGTCAAAACGGTATCCAAAACCGCTTAACCGCAACGGATATTGCCAATGCGAAATACGTTATCTTGGCACACGACATTGCAGTAAAAGAAGTAGAGCGTTTCAATGGCGTAAACGTGATTGAATGTTCAACCAAAGAAGCAATGAAGAAAGCTAAAACCTTTATGAGCTAATGCCGTAAAAGTTAGACAGAAAACGTAAAGGCTATGAGCGTAATGTTCATGGCCTTTTTTTATATAGGCAGTGAAATTAGACGGATTTAATGCATTTATTACTTTCCACATATCCAACAAACATTTTGAAACAAAATAATGCAACTAGGCTCATGATATTTATGAGTTAAATTGATTATGATTATGGATCTTTAGGGGCACTCTTTTGCGTGAAAGTAAGAGTGCTTATTAATAAGCTATTAGCTGTCAAAAGTTAAAGTAAAATACAGATGCAAAAAATAATTGATTCAACAGTATCTGAGTTGATAAAAATTATCGACTCAAAACAAGATAGTAAAAAAGTAGCATGGCAGTTTGTGTTGGAAGAACTGGATGCTGCAAGACATGGTTCAGACTTTGTTCAAGACCGAATGAAATGTTTTTACATAAACGAATCTGAATATATCGGTGCTATGTTAAGAAGTTGGGATGATGTTGATGGTCCTGATGGTCCGCAACAATTTTTAGTTTCACTGAGCATGATGTTATCCGAACGGGTTGGTATTGAAACTGCAGCTGCAGTACGGATATCGATAGTTGAGTACATTTTACATCACTATAAACTTGGATGCTTTTTTATAAATGATTGGTCGCAAGCCGCAAGAAAGCCATTGAATCTATTTGAAATAATCGCAGATGAGAAGAAACTCAACCCTAATTTATCCGTGTTATTATCTGAAGAGTATAAGCCCGTTCGAGAGGTTATTAATAGGTGGGCTAGTGGCTTTGAAGATAGAGATAATAAGTTCAATTATGAGTTTCAGACGACTTTTAATTCCTCTTTTTGGGAAGTGTATCTATATCAATGTTTCAAAGATTTAAATCTTACAGTAGATTTTTCAAAAGCAAGTCCTGATTTTACTCTTGTTTCAAAGAATTCTGATGGTTTAAAGAGTATTGTAAATGTTGAGGCTGTAACCGCTAACCATGCTTACGACTCTGAACCTGAATGGTCGCAGGAAAATACTAAGATAGAGCATGATAAGTTTCTAGATTTTGCATGTGTGAGAGTTCTAAATGCAATAAAAAGTAAGCACGAAAAATTCTTTAAAACATATGCTAAATTTGAGCATGTAAAGAATGCTCCTTATGTGATAGCAATAGCCCCCTTTGAGCAAAAACACTTTTGGATGCAAAACAATGAAGCAATTATTCGTGTGCTATACGGACAAGGTGTAGTAAAAACTAGTAATGGTTTTGAAGAGGTAAAAGTTCCATACGTCATGAAGAATGATACTGTATCGCTTGAACTTGGATTATTTACAAATGATAAATTCAAGGAAGTGAGCGCGGTTATATTTTCTACAACAGCAACGATCGGAAAAGCAATCACGCAAAGTGAATTGAATCGAGATATAAGGGTAAGTAGATTTCATGAGGTAAATGGTTTACTGGTAGATATAAAACCGAACAATAAACATTTTGAAACACACCTCGACGGTCTACAAATACACCATAATCCATATGCAGTAACTAAGTTAGATCCTGAGTTGTTTAAAAACTATGAAATTACACATTACTACTATGATATTGAAAATGAAAAAATAGATAACCAGCAAAAAAGTTACACTATTATATCAAGGAACATCTTTTCTCCCCTCAGATAATGACAGCTAACAATCTGTTTAAGAGTTATTCGCAACGCTTGGTATTTTTACTATGCGTTGCTCACATCACCTTAACAGGGTGTTATACCAATAGGAGAAGTGTTCGATGGCAGATGATATAAACATAGAATATGAAAAGTTAGCTCAAGAGATTTATCAGGCTATCAATGACCAGCATGAACTCTCTAATGTTGAAGTACAGCACAATGTTAGAATTCTAGGAAAATCAGGATGTAAACATCAAATCGATGTTTACTGGGAGTTCTCTTTAATGGGGGAATTACATCGGGTTGCAATTGAATGTAAAAATTACAACAGTGATGTATCTATCGGAAAGGTAAGGGACTTCTTTGCTGTTTTACACGATATAGGAAATATCAAAGGTATCTTTGTTACAAAGAAAAGTTATCAAAAAGGTGCTAAGGAATTCGCTGATTACTATGGTATTTCTCTAAAAGAAATGAGATATCCAAATGAGGCTGACTGGGAGGGGAGGGCTAAAACAATAGTCTTTAACTCTCGATGTATCATGAATCGCGTCAAAGATAGAGAAATATTCATCGACTCAGACTGGGCTAAGCAGTCTGGGTTTGATAACACACTTCCACTATCTGGAATGAGTGATGAAGTTTTCATTTATGACCTAAAAGCAGGTAGCCGGAAGTCAATGTGTCACCTTGAAGGTCATTTACCAAATGACAAGGTAAAAGAGACGAACAGAGTTCATGTGGTAAAATATGAGGATGCGTATATTGAAACAAAGTTATCGGAACCAGTAAAAATAGCTGGTATCAGATATACCTATGACGTGTCAGTTGCAAAAGATCAATTCGTAATCGAAGGTGCTGAAATAGCTAAAGCTATTCTAAAAGATGTTAAAACGGGGAAGCAGCACTTTTATAATACAACTGGAGATGTTCACGACGTAGGGTGAAATTCTGGTATAACAGATAAGGATATGTGTCGCGAAGCCGACACCTATCCGAAGTGTTGGACAAGCCTAAGCCGCCTTATATAAGTAAATATTGGAAATATCATCAAAGCTGATGACGAGTATTACCCTTACTTTTACTAATAATAGTTAGCCTAAATAGAGCAAATAATCTAAGCGGTTTCTGTCCAGAAACGTGTTAGATCAAATACTCATTCATATGTGGATGGTCAATGACATGTCCACCTATGCATAATAATGTTTGGGTAATTCTCTTTTTCTCTCATTTACTAACATCACCTTTAGGGATAGAGCTAATATGTTGAATATAAATAGAATTGATCATTTAGTGCTGACTGTTAAAGATATTGATGAAACGGTGCGGTTTTATACCTCTGTGATGGGGATGGAGAAAATTGAGTTTGGGCAAGGGCGTATTGCTTTAGTCTTTGGACAGCAAAAGATCAATCTTCACCAGTTAGGCAATGAGTTTGAGCCTAAAGCGCAACATGTAGGGGCTGGCTCTGCTGATTTATGTTTCATTATAGATATGCCTATCCAACAAGCGATTGATGATTTAGCGGCAAAGGGGATTAACATACTTGAGGGGCCAGTTTATAGAACGGGGGCTCTAGGTAAAATCATATCTGCCTATTTTAGAGATCCTGATGGTAACCTGATTGAGGTTTCTAATTACATCAATAATAGCAAGGATGATTAATGAACTCGGTATATGATTGAAAATCTCTTTTTTATGGCGCTATAACAATCAAAAATAACGAGGTTGTAGGCATGATTGATACTAATAGGAATTCTGTGATCTAGTTATTATTCCTATTAAATATTTCTTATGTGGTGAGAGAAGTGATCTTCCTCAAAAGATTGACATGAGAGTTGAATTAAAACTGTTAATTTATATTTTTATCTATAAAATCCCCGCGCAACTTCGCTAATGGCACATCATTGATATTCATATGCCGCCAAAAATTAGTGATAAAATTTGATGCGATGAATAGTCTACGATGAAAACCAAGATCCTACTGCTTACACTACTTTTAACTGGTTGTGATATGGCTGAAACACCATTCACTCCACCTTCCTCTAATGATGTTGAGCAATGCCAAATTCTGGTATCGAGCAAAACACAATATACTGCAGACACGCTTACTGTGAATAATACTGAAAACCAAGATGAAGCAAATCGTGGTTGGGTGTTTATTGACCATATAAAACCTGCTCAGCGAGGCAATATCAATTTCCGCTGTAATTTAGAGAAAAACAAAGTGGAAGTATGGGCACCAGGTGCTGCAATGTGGAATGAGTTGTAAGATTCGTTTTCATTAAAATTGAGAAGTATTTCTTAAAGCTCACTATAAAAGTGGGCTTTTTTATTGCCTTATAGTTCTACGTTATTTTTATCTAACTTATTAAAAGTAATAACAAAAGTGTTATTAGCAATAAAAGTAGGGACTTTAAGTGACAGAAGTAAAAACTTGCTTTAATGTGTGTGTATTATTTGTTCTTATGAGCATGGGTGCATGTATTACGTCACTGCTAAAAATACATTTTTAAGTGGCTGGGGCAGCTCTGGCAAGTTTGATTATTACTTGTGTGTGTTGTGTAAAACGCGGCACGAAGCGAGTGTCGTGGCAACAAATGCACGGTTACGATCAGATCTTCGACGAGTGAAAATACATGATCAAATACCGTTATCGTTAAAGGAAGAAACACTACGGGTTGGAAGGCATATTCTTGAGAATTATATCGTCAAAGTCAGCGATAAAGTTTCTGAACCCAAACTCTTTATGCCGAATTACTTTCAATATAGACAAAAGCCGAAAGTGCTGAAAAGCTAATCTCTAGTGCAAAATTAGGATCTAACCAAGATTAATGCTAGATCCTTGATACCTATCAGTGACGTTTTACACCGTTACGTACGATATCTTTACCGTTATCGTAAACCTCTTGGCTTAACCAACGTCCGTAAAGTAGTTGTTGATTACGATCGAATACCGCAATAAATGGACGACCATCAGCGTTGTTCTTTGCAAGACCAATACCTTCTACGTCTTTAAGACCTAAGCCGCCATTTTCAATAGAAATAATAAAGTTTTCTAACTCTTCTAGCGTCTCAATAACGTTTTGTTCAATTTTCATTTTTCTTACCATAGCGAAATAAACGTAAGCTATATCAACAATAGCTTGGTAGATAGTAATACTCTACCTGTGATGGGGATATTTGGGAATGCTAGAAAGATTGTGGAAGGAAATAAGGGATATTAAATGAAAGGATTATGAACGTCCTGATGAGAATTTAGCCATACTACAGATGTCGCATGGCTGTTAATGTGTGCTTCACAGTCCTTCTTGAGCAATACGCTGATGAGCAATTTGTTTTAATTCAGCAAACGGGTAGCGTTTATAGATCTCGCTACAGCTATAGATGAGTTTAATTGTATGATCGTTATGGCTTAATGAGCCTCGTGACAGTGTTTCTAGCCAGCTTAAATGCGGTGCAGATGTTTGTGATGATTTGTGGTTGAAAACATGACAAGCAGTAGCAAAAGCTGCGGTGTAACTTTGCCAAAACCAATGTAAGGCGGTCGTTTGATCTGAAAAATACGGTGACAGCTCAATAAAGGCATGTAGCGCTGTGATGCCATGGAGCAAAGTAAAGTCGTTCGTTGTTTTGTATTGTTTAATGATTAACTGTAATGCACTTTCAAGGGTGATATCACAAGGTACTGCTGCCAGTTTTAGATAGTTAGGATGCTTAGCTACTTCATTGATACGTTCACTGATATTATCAGCATGAAATGAGGCAGTAGAAAGTACTTGGGTTAACTGCTTCAGTTGTTCTGCTGCGTTGTAACTATCTGTTGTCGAAAGAGGCGTGAGAGGGCGATAGTGTTGCTCCCAATAGGCTAACGAATAGGCAATCTCTCGTGGTTGCTGGCTTTTAACTGCATAAGCTAATCGAATAAGACAGTGGAATGCTTGAGAAGCGAAACTGGCAATCAGCTTAGGTAAATATTGTTGTAGTGTTGCATCAATGCCACTGTGTTCAATAAGTTGTTCTATTTTATTGGCTTGCGCTAAAAATGCATCATTACGAGTTACATTTTCAAGTTGAGTAATATATTGATGATAAAAACCTAATAGCCGTTCATCTTCTGCACCCATCTGATCAAGCGCAACTAATGTCATCGGTAGATGGTTAGTCAGCCCTTTTTGATAAGTAGGTTGGAATTTAAGACCTGTCGAGATCAGTTCATTAGTTAATAGCGATAATTTCATATACAGCTTCCATGCTACTTTTTTATAACAATATCAATAC
>NZ_SSMG01000346.1 GCF_009873615.1 Photobacterium lucens | reverse complement strand
GTTTTAAGTTTTAGTTGTATTTAGATAATAGCGTCAAAAAGTGCGTGTGAATATTTGTATAAATGTTGTTGAATTGTGATGCTATAGCTTTTGTGAATAAGAAAATAATGCTAAGGCTATTACCTATATTTGTGGTGAATAATTTGGTGTTACTAACCTTTTTATTGCTTAACGGTATGAAACAAATAGTCTGTTATTTATGCTCTATTGCAAAATGCTAATATCAGATTCAGCTTGATAATGACGTAACAATGATGATCTCTGCGCCATCTTTGTTTAAAATGATCCTAATCGTTTATATATACCGTTAGTCCAACTTTTGTTGGGCTAACTTTTTTATTACCTGAAATTGGCGTTCGCTATCAGGTTATTGAGGTAATTTATTTATGGAAAAAGTGCCAATGACTGTACGTGGCGAGCAAAAGCTACGTAGTGAACTTGATGTGTTGTTAAAGCGTCGCCCTCTGATTTCACAGGCGATTGCTGAAGCTCGTGAGCTTGGTGACTTGAAAGAAAATGCGGAATACCATGCTGCGCGTGAAGAGCAAGGTATTTGTGAAGCGCAAATTCGTGATATTGAATACAAACTTTCTGTAGCTCAAATTATTGATGTAACAACAATGCCAAATACTGGCAAAGTGATTTTTGGTACTACAATTACATTATTGGACTTAGATACAGACAAAGAAGTGACGTATTGCATTGTGGGTGATGATGAAGCCGATATTAAGCAAAACTTAATTTCAGTTAACTCACCAATTGCACGTGGCTTGATTGGTAAAATGGAAGGTGATGAAGTTGCTATTTCAACGCCGGGTGGTCAGAAAGAATTTGAAATTTTAGAAGTGCAATACATCTAAGGCTTCAAACTTATTTTGATGTTGTGTTTATCAATGAAACCGATGATTAAAATAGGTATCACCGATTAGCTATGAGTCAAATGTTTTGTCTTAATAGCTAATACAAAAAAGGCCGCTAGGCGGCCTTTTTTATTTGCGAGGAAGCTCGATTTTGCGATCTTCGCTTTGGCGGTAAAGAACCAGTGTTTTACCGATAACCTGCACTTTTTCAGCTTTAGTTTCGCGAACAATAGCATCGACGATTAAAACTTTAGTTTCACGTTCTTCAGAAGCAACCTTAACTTTGATCAATTCATGATGGTTAAGTGCAATTTCAATTTCTGCTAAAACGGCTTCAGTTAGGCCGTTTGCACCCATAAGAACAACAGGTTTTAGGTTGTGAGCAAGACCTTTTAGGAATTGCTTTTGCTTGGTGCTTAGATTCATGATGACTCTATTTTTTTGGTTACTAGGGTTGAAAACATGACATTCTACCGCCATCTAGACTAGAAGACTAATTTGTTTGCGTTATGGCAGCATGAAAATTTGCGGTGTTTGAGTTGTACTGCACATTTTAATTGTAGATTTTAATGAATTAGATGCGATAAAGCCTTTGGCAGACGTATACTTAACAAGTATCTCAACTCATTAGGTTAGGCATGAGTAGAAAAAAACAATCCGGCAGTTCTGGCCGTTGGCTGAAAGAGCACTTTGACGATAAATACGTTTTAGAGGCCCAAAAACGTGGTTATCGTTCTCGCGCTTTCTTTAAAATTGAAGAAATTCAGAACAAAGATAAATTATTAAAACCGGGCATGACAGTGGTTGACCTTGGTGCTGCACCAGGTGGTTGGTCACAATATGCGGCAGAAGTTGTAGGTGATGAAGGACAGGTCATTGCTTGTGATATTTTGCCAATGGATTCACTTCCAGGTGTTAGTTTCCTGCAGGGTGATTTCCGTGAAGAGGCAGTATTAGAGGCACTATTAGCACGTATTCAACCTGATATGGTTGATGTTGTAATGTCTGATATGGCTCCTAATATGAGTGGTAATCTTGCATCCGACCAACCGAGAGCGATGTACCTTGTTGAGCTAGCACTTGATATGTGTCGACAAGTACTTGCACCGAACGGTAGCTTTGCGGTAAAAGTTTTCCAAGGCGAAGGCTTTGACCAATACTTAGCTGAAGTTCGTAGTATGTTCAAAGTGGTTAAAATTCGTAAACCAGATTCATCGCGAGATCGTTCGCGTGAAGTCTATATTGTGGCTACAGGTTACAAACTGTAGTAATCTACATTCATCTTTTAGTTATCGCGAGGTTAACACCTTGAGTGACATGGCAAAAAACTTGATTTTATGGTTAGTCATTGCCGTTGTTCTTATGTCTGTATTCCAAAGTTTTGGTACTAACAGTGGTAAGGCAAGTGGTCAAGTAGACTATACGACATTTGTCCGTCAAATCGGTCAGGATCAGATAAAGGAAGTGCGATTCAATGATCGTGAAATCACTGTAACCAAACGTGATAATGCGAGCTATGTAACATACTTACCTGTCGCAAATGATCCTAAACTGTTAGACGATTTAATTAACGCTAACGTAGCTGTTGAAGGTACACCACCTGAAGAGCCAAGCTTACTGGCTTCCATCTTCATTTCTTGGTTCCCAATGCTTCTACTTATTGGTGTTTGGATTTTCTTTATGCGCCAAATGCAGGGCGGTGGTGGCAAAGGTGCCATGTCGTTCGGCAAGTCTAAAGCGCGTATGATGAGCGAAGACCAAATCAAAACAACATTTGCAGACGTTGCAGGTTGTGATGAGGCGAAAGAAGACGTTAAAGAACTGGTTGATTACCTACGTGATCCAAGCCGTTTCCAAAAGCTAGGTGGTAAAATCCCAACTGGTGTATTAATGGTTGGTCCTCCTGGTACAGGTAAGACATTGCTAGCAAAAGCAATTGCTGGTGAAGCAAAAGTACCGTTCTTTACGATTTCAGGTTCTGACTTCGTTGAAATGTTCGTGGGTGTGGGTGCTTCTCGTGTCCGTGACATGTTCGAACAAGCGAAAAAAGCTGCGCCTTGTATCATCTTTATCGATGAAATCGATGCTGTTGGTCGTCAACGTGGTGCTGGTGTTGGTGGTGGTCACGATGAGCGTGAGCAAACACTTAACCAAATGCTAGTTGAAATGGATGGTTTTGAAGGTAACGAAGGTATCATCGTTATCGCTGCAACCAACCGTCCTGACGTATTAGACCCTGCATTACTTCGTCCAGGTCGTTTTGACCGTCAAGTAGTGGTTGGTTTACCTGATGTACGTGGTCGTGAGCAAATCCTTAAAGTTCACATGCGTAAAGTACCGCTTGATGGTGATGTGAATGCATCGTTAATCGCTCGTGGTACACCGGGCTTCTCTGGTGCTGATTTGGCAAACCTTGTAAACGAAGCGGCATTGTTTGCAGCTCGTGGTAACAAGCGCACAGTTTCAATGGTTGAATTTGAACTAGCAAAAGACAAAATCATGATGGGCGCAGAGCGTAAATCAATGGTTATGTCTGAAGATCAAAAAGAATCAACAGCATACCATGAAGCAGGTCACGCAATTATTGGTCGCTTAGTACCGGATCATGATCCAGTCTACAAAGTGTCAATCATTCCACGTGGTCGTGCGTTAGGTGTGACTATGTATCTACCAGAGCAAGATCGTGTAAGTCATTCACGTGAGTTCTTGGAGTCGATGATTTCTAGCCTTTACGGTGGTCGTCTAGCTGAAGAGCTAATTTACGGTCGCGATAAAGTATCGACAGGTGCATCGAACGATATCGAACGTGCAACAGATATCGCACGTAAGATGGTGACGCAATGGGGTTTCTCTGACAAGCTAGGTCCTTTGCTATACGCAGAAGATGAAGGTGAAGTGTTCCTTGGTCGCTCTGTGACACAAAGTAAACACATGTCAGATGACACTGCGAAGCTTATCGATAATGAAGTGCGTGAAATTATTGATCGTAACTATGCGCGAGCTCGTCAAATCCTTGAAGATAACATGGATATCATGCATGCAATGAAAGATGCATTGATGAAGTACGAGACAATCGATGCAGGTCAGATCGATGACTTGATGGAGCGTAAAGCTGAAATTCGCGCACCGAAAGGTTGGGCGGATGAAGACGATACAATTAAGTCATCAGCGAAAGAAGCGCCTGAAACTGAGATTGCGCCTGAAGAGCCGATTGGCGATGGTATCGATGCGTTAACGAAAGAAGACGATACTGATACTAAACCTCAGGCTTAATATCACGCTAAAGAAAAGCCCTGACTTCGGTCGGGGTTTTTTATTATCTGAATAAAATGGAACGAGAATGCAATTAACCAGTCGTAATAAAACGTTAGATTTATCGACACCGCAAGTGATGGGCATTTTAAATGTAACACCGGATTCTTTTTCAGATGGTGGCAAGTTTAATCGTGTTGATCACGCCTTATATCACGTCGAAAGCATGCTTGCTGCGGGTACTGCAATTATTGATATTGGTGGTGAGTCTACCCGTCCAGGTGCTAAAGATGTTGCACTACATGAAGAACTCGAGCGTGTAGTACCTGTGATTGAAGCCATACGTCAGCGGTTTGATTGCTGGATCTCAATTGATACCAGTAAAGCGGATGTGATGTATGAAGCGGTTAATGCCGGTGCCGATTTAATTAATGACGTTCGCGCATTACAAGAGCCTAATGCATTAATGGTAGCTGCGAATGCTAATGTGCCTATCTGCTTGATGCATATGCAGGGGCAACCGCGTACAATGCAGCATAAACCTAATTACAAAAATCTGCTTGAAGATGTTTCTGTTTTTCTTGATGAACGTATTAAGGCATGTCAAGCGGTTGGTATTGAGCGCCAACAGTTAATTCTCGACCCAGGTTTTGGCTTTGGTAAAACCTTAGAGCATAACTATGAAATGCTTGCTCATCTTGAGCATTTTCATCAGTTGGGCTTACCCGTTCTCGCTGGTATGTCTCGCAAATCAATGATATTTAATCTGTTAGGTAAGCAACCTTCAGAGTGTCTCGCGGGTAGTTTAGCTTGTGCTACTATTGCCGCAATGAAAGGCGCACAAATTATTAGAGTTCATGACGCCAAAGAAACAGTCGAAGTGATGAAAGTCTGTAATATGGTGTTGCAACAATCTAAGTAAAAGAATTGTGGCTATTAATTAACGAAAAAGTCGCAGTAGTATTCAAAATTGCTAGGAGCAAGATATGACTGAACGTAAGTTCTTTGGTACTGATGGTATCCGTGGTTTCGTTGGTGAATCACCAATTACACCTGACTTTGTAATGAAGCTAGGTTGGGCTGCTGGTCGAGTGTTATCGCAAACGGGTACTAAAAAAGTACTTATCGGCAAAGATACACGTATTTCAGGTTATATGTTGGAATCTGCGCTTGAAGCAGGTTTAGCAGCTGCAGGTTTAAAAGCTGCATTTACGGGGCCAATGCCAACACCAGCCGTTGCTTACCTTACTCGTACTTTCCGAGCTGAGGCTGGTATTGTTATTTCTGCTTCTCATAATCCTTATTACGACAATGGTATTAAATTCTTCTCAGCTCAAGGTACTAAATTACCTGATGACATTGAGCTTGCGATTGAAGCTGAAATGGAAAAGCCGTTAACATGTGTTGAGTCAGCATTATTAGGTAAAGCTTACCGTATTGATGACGCTGCAGGCCGTTACATTGAGTTTTGTAAAGGTACATTCCCAACACACTTAAGCCTAGAAGGTTTTAAAATTGTTGTTGATTGTGCTCACGGCGCAACTTACCACATTGCACCGAAAGTATTTGCAGAGCTTGGTGCTGAAGTGATTGCCATTGGTTGTGAACCGAATGGTGTGAATATCAATGATAAAGTAGGCGCAACAGATGTTGCAGCTCTTCAAGCTAAAGTACTAGAAGAGAAAGCTGACTTTGGTATTGCGCTAGATGGTGATGGCGACCGTGTGATCATGGTTGATGAGCTAGGAAACAAAGTTGATGGCGACCAAATTGCTTACATCATTGCCCGTGATGCTCTACGCCGTGGTGAATTGAAAGGGGGTGTAGTCGGTACCCTAATGACAAATATGGGTATGGAAGTTGCACTGAAAAACTTAGGTATTCCATTTGTGCGCGCTAAAGTTGGCGATCGCTATGTAATGGAAGAGCTTCAAAAGCACGATTGGTTAATTGGTGCAGAAAACTCAGGCCACGTTATTTTACTCGATAAAGTAACCACAGGTGACGGTATTGTTGCTGGTCTTCAAGTCATGGCATCAATCGTAGCGAGCAAGATGAGCCTAAAAGAGCTGTGTGATGGCATGATGATGTTCCCGCAGGTACTGGAGAATGTACGATTTAAAGGTGAGTCTGATCCACTTCAATCAGAAGCAGTGATTAATGCAACGAAATTAGTTGAAGAAAAATTAGGTGATAATGGTCGCGTATTATTGCGTAAATCAGGCACCGAGCCACTCATTCGTGTTATGGTAGAAGGTCAAGATGCGGCTGCTGTTCAGCAGTATGCGCTTGATATTGCAAAAGCAGTAAAAGAAAACTGTTAATTTGCAAAATGCGATAAAGATATCTTTGTCTATTTTGAAATATATTTATCGCTTCATGCAGAAGGCAGAGTAGTACGATACTCTGCCTATATTTTTGTGTTCAGTTTGTTTTGGCTAAATGTTGTGCAAGTGATGCTGGTGAAAGCTTTTTTCATTAAATATTGCTTGTCACTACGATAGGGTTTCGCTAGTATGCATTCGCTCCTTGGAATGTGGAGTGCGCTGGCCCTGCCTAGAGCAAAGCTGGCATAGCAATTTAACCATAGGTGGAAGCCATGTACGAAATTCTACTTGTGATTTATCTTGTCGCCGCGCTTGGTGTAATTGGCCTAGTTTTGGTACAGCAAGGTAAAGGCGCAGATATGGGAGCCTCTTTCGGGGCTGGAGCATCAGGCACACTGTTTGGCTCTAGCGGCTCTGGAAACTTTTTAACCCGTATGACAACACTTTTGGCTGCAATTTTCTTTGTGATCAGCCTTGTTCTTGGCAACATGAGTGCTAAGCAAGCAACAGAGGGCAGTGGTTGGGAAAACCTAACAGCACCTGCAACAACACAGCCAGTTGTTGAAAAAACAAATACTGAGAAAGCACCATCACACGATGAGATCCCTCAGTAATTAAAGATTTAGCCGAGATGGTGAAATTGGTAGACACGCTAGCATGAGGTGCTAGTGCCGCAAGGTGTAGGGGTTCAAGTCCCCTTCTCGGCACCATTATACTGGTTACTTGAAATAGTAACGCCCTAACGATATAATTCGTTTGAATTCGGACGCGGGGTGGAGCAGCTTGGTAGCTCGTCGGGCTCATAACCCGAAGGTCGTTGGTTCAAATCCGGCCCCCGCAACCACTTTCCCGAAAATAGACTACTCTTAAATGCGAATGTCTGTTTTCTTACTGAGACAGCAACTTATGCGTCACAGTAATCAGGGTCCAGTAATAAAAAAACCCGTAATTCGGGGTTTTTTATTATCTGAAACATGACCATTCAGGTATCTACTGGGCTTTAATGCCCTTTTTTTGTTTCCAGGGGGGTTGTTTTGACAGCTTTAGAGACACAATTAACCGAAATGCTTGAGTCATCGGTTCTTGCTTTAGGCTATGAACTCGTTGGTTTAGAGTTCATTCGTGCTGGTGAGCACTCCACACTTCGCGTATTTATTGACCATGAAAATGGCATCAATGTAGAAGATTGCGCTGAAGTTAGTCGCCAAATTAGTGCAGTAATGGACGTTGAAGATCCAATTACTGTTGCTTATAACTTGGAAGTATCTTCCCCTGGATTGGAAAGACCACTATTCAAAGCAGCACATTATGAGCAGTTTGTTGGCCATGAAGCTAGCATAGTGCTAAAAATGGCGATGGGTAACCGTCGTAAGTGGAAAGGTGACATTGTCGCTGTAGACGGCGAATTGATCACTCTTAACGTAGATGGCAATGAAGAGTCCTTTGCACTGAGCAATATCTCCAAGGCCAACCTGGTTCCAAAATTCTAACCGCTAAATTGGGGCATTAGAAATGAACAAAGAAATTTTGGCTGTCGTAGAAGCGGTATCCAACGAAAAAGCTGTTCCTCGTGAGCGTATTTTTGAAGCATTAGAAATTGCACTTGCAACAGCGACTAAGAAAAAGCATGAAGCAGAAATCGATGTACGTGTTACGATCGATCGTAAAACAGGTGAGTTCGAAACTTTCCGTCGTTGGAAAGCTGTAGAAGAAGTGACTCAACCTACGCTAGAAATCACGCTAGAAGCTGCGCAGTTTGAAAATCCTGAGCTTGTTGAAGGTGATTACGTAGAAGATGAAATCGAATCAGTAACATTCGATCGCATCACTACGCAAACAGCGAAGCAAGTGATCGTACAAAAAGTACGTGAAGCTGAACGTGCACAAATCGTTGAGCAATTTATCGATAACGAAGGTGAGCTGATCACTGGTATCGTTAAGAAAGTAAACCGTGATGCTGTGATCATCGATCTTGGTAACAATGCAGAAGCTGTTATCCAACGAGATGACCAGTTACCACGTGAAAACTTCCGTCCGGGTGACCGTGTACGTGGTCTACTATACAAAGTTGCGCCAGAAGCGCGTGGCTTCCAGTTATTCATGACACGTTCTAAGCCAGAAATGCTTTCTGAGCTATTCCGCATTGAAGTGCCAGAAATGGGCGAAGAGTTAATTGAGCTAATGGGCGCAGCACGCGATCCTGGTTCTCGTGCAAAAATCGCAGTAAAAACTAACGATAAGCGTATTGACCCTGTGGGTGCGTGTGTTGGTATGCGTGGCGCACGTGTTCAAGCGGTTTCTGGTGAGCTTGGTGGTGAGCGTATTGATATCGTGCTTTGGGATGAGAATCCTGCGCAATACGTTATCAATGCGATGGCACCAGCAGAAGTTGATTCAATCATCGTTGATGAAGATAACCACACGATGGATATCGCAGTGCAAAAAGATAACCTTGCACAAGCAATCGGTCGTAGCGGTCAAAACGTACGTCTAGCATCTCAGCTTACTGGTTGGGAACTAAATGTAATGACTGTTGAAGATCTTCAGAAGAAACACCAAGAAGAAGCGAAAGAGTCAATTGAAGTGTTTACTAAGCACCTTGATATTGATGAAGAGTTCGCAACGGTATTGGTTGAAGAAGGTTTCACTACATTAGAAGAAATTGCTTACGTTCCAGTAAGTGAGCTAATGGAAGTTGAAGGTCTTGATGAAGACCTAATTGAACAATTACGTAGTCGTGCAAAAGCTGCATTAACGACACTTGCGCTTGCTAAAGAAGAATCGCTTGACGGTGCTGAGCCAGCTGAAGACCTATTAGGTCTTGAAGGCCTTGAGCGCGAGTTAGCATTTAAACTAGCAGCAAAAGGTATTTGTACGCTTGAGGATCTTGCTGATCAGGGAACTGATGACTTGACCGATATCGAAGGCGTAGACGACGCAAAAGCGGGCGAGCTAATCATGGCTGCACGTAACATTTGCTGGTTCAGCGACGAAGCGTAATCAATATAAAGCAAGGGAGGAGCATTATGTCAGAGGTTACCGTTAAAACATTGGCGGAAGAAATTGGTACGCCAATTGACCGTTTACTTCAGCAATTTTCTGAAGCAGGTATTGCGAAGAAAGCTGATGAAAATGTAAGCCAAACCGAAAAGCAGGCGTTACTAAACCATCTCCAAAAGGAGCATGGAGGTAGCAGCAATACTGACGGAGCTCCAACTCGTCTTACTCTGCAACGCAAGACACGCAGTACGCTTAGCGTGTCTGGTAGCGGTGGCAAGAACAAAAATGTTCAAGTTGAAGTGCGAAAAAAACGCACTTACGTTAAGCGTTCAGCTTTAGAAGAAGAACAACGCGCAGCAGAAGAAGCTGTGAAGCGTGAAGCGGAAGAAGCAGCGAAACGCGAAGCAGATGCAATTGCCCAAAAAGCGGCTGAAGAAGCCGCTAAACGTGAAGCTGAAGAAGCAGCTAAGCGTGCCGCAGAAGAGCAAAGTAAAGCAGCTGAAACTGCAAAACGAGAAGCGGAAGAAAAAGCAAAGCGTGACGCTGAGGAAAAAGCGAAGCGTATCGAACAGGATAAGCGTAAGGCTGAAGAGAAAGCTTTGCGCGCCGTCGCTGACAAACAGGCTAAACTAGATGCTGAGGCACTACAGCGTCGTCTGGAAGAGGAAGCCAAGCGAAAAGCCGAAGAAGAAAGTCAGCGTCAGCTAGAAGAGGCTCGCAAGATGGCAGAAAAGAACCAAAATCAAGGGATTAGCCCTGATCAAAGTATGGAAAAATCTGATTACCATACGACGACATCAACTTACGCACGTGCTGCAGAAGATGAACAAGACCGTAAAGAAGAATCTTCTCGCCGTCGTAAGAAGAAAAAGCCTGCTGCGAAGCAAGATGAACGCGGTGCTCGCGGTGGTCGTAACCAACGTGGTCGCGGTAAGCAACAAGTTAACAAGCCAAGCTCAATGCAGCATGGTTTCGATAAAACAGCGCAAGTTGCTAAGCAAGACGTTGTTATCGGCGAAACAATTGTTGTTTCTGAACTTGCTAACAAGATGTCTGTAAAAGGCGTTGAAGTTATCAAGGTGATGATGAAGATGGGCGCAATGGCGACTATCAACCAAGTTATCGACCAAGAAACAGCTGCACTTGTTGCTGAAGAAATGGGTCACAAAGTTATTCTACGTAAAGAAAACGAGCTTGAAGAAGCGGTACTTTCTGATCGTAACTCAGATGACCTTGCTAAAGTTTCTCGTGCTCCAGTTGTTACAATCATGGGTCACGTTGACCACGGTAAAACGTCAACACTTGACTACATCCGTAAAGCGCACGTTGCTTCAGGTGAAGCGGGTGGTATTACACAGCATATCGGTGCTTACCACGTTGAAACTGAAAACGGCATGATCACTTTCCTTGATACTCCTGGACACGCAGCGTTTACTGCAATGCGTGCTCGTGGTGCTCAAGCGACAGATATCGTTGTTCTTGTTGTTGCTGCAGACGATGGCGTAATGCCTCAAACAATCGAAGCAATCCAGCACGCGAAAGCGGCAGGTGTTCCTCTGATTGTTGCTGTGAACAAGATCGATAAAGAAGACGCAAACCCAGACAACGTTAAGAATGAGCTAGCTCAATACGACGTAATCCCTGAAGAGTGGGGCGGTGAGAACATGTTCGTTCACATCTCTGCAAAACAGGGTACAAACATCGATGGTCTTCTAGAAGCAATCCTACTTCAATCAGAAGTGCTTGAGCTAACTGCTGCTGCAGAAGGCATGGCGAAAGGTGTGGTAGTTGAATCTCGTCTTGATAAAGGTCGTGGTCCGGTTGCAACTGTACTAGTTCAAGAAGGTACGCTACGTAAGGGCGACATCGTTCTTTGTGGTCTAGAGTACGGTCGTGTTCGTGCGATGCGTAACGAAATTGGTCAAGAGATCGAAGAAGCAGGTCCATCTATTCCTGTAGAGATCTTAGGTCTTTCAGGCGTACCAGCATCTGGTGACGAAGCGACTGTTGTACGTGATGAGCGTAAAGCACGTGAAGTTGCACTTTACCGTCAAGGTAAATTCCGTGATGTTAAACTTGCTCGCCAGCAGAAAGCGAAACTTGAGAACATGTTCTCTAACATGACTGCAGGTGAAGTTGCAGAACTAAACGTTGTACTTAAGGCTGACGTTCAAGGTTCTGTAGAAGCGATTGCAGATTCTCTACGTAAACTTTCAACTGATGAAGTTAAAGTGAACATTGTAGGTTCTGGTGTTGGTGGTATTACTGAAACTGATGCAGTACTTGCAGCAGCGTCTAACGCTATCATTCTTGGTTTCAACGTTCGTGCTGATGCTTCTGCGCGTCGTACTATTGAAACTGAAAACCTAGACTTACGTTACTACTCAATCATCTACCAGCTAATTGATGAAGTTAAAGCTGCGATGGGCGGTATGCTTGCTCCTGAGTTTAAGCAAGAGATCAGCGGTCTTGCAGAAGTTCGTGACGTGTTTAAGTCACCGAAACTTGGTGCAATTGCAGGCTGTTTAGTAACTGAAGGTACTATCAAGCGTAATAACCCTATCCGTGTTCTACGTGATAACGTAGTAATCTACGAAGGTGAGCTTGAGTCACTACGTCGCTTTAAAGATGACGTAAACGAAGTGAAGAACGGCTACGAATGTGGTATCGGCGTTAAGAACTACAACGATGTTCGCGTTGGTGACCAAATCGAAGTTTACGAAATTGTTGAAGTTAAGCGTACTCTTGATTAATCATCAAAGTCGCTAACTATTAAGCAAAATGATTATGGGGAGCTTCGGCTCCCCATTCTTTCAAGAGCCTAATTCTTAGAGAGAGCAAAAAAATGGCAAAAGAATTTAGCCGTACACAGCGTGTAGCTCAGCAGCTACAAAAAGAATTAGCGTTGATCCTACAACGCGAATTAAAAGAGCCTCGTCTAGCAATGACGACTATCTCTAGCGTAGACGTATCTCGTGATATGGGTTACGCAAAGGTATACATCACGTTCCTAACGATTGGTGATCAAACGGAAGAAGAAAGCCTAGCTATTCTTCGTGAAAAAGCACCATACATTCGCTCACTATTGGGTAAGCAAATTCGTCTACGTGTAACACCAGAGCTGAACTTTATTTTCGATCAGTCTCTAACTGAAGGTATGCGTATTTCAAACCTTGTGACCAATGCAGTACGTTCTGACGAAGAGCGTCGTGGTGACGAAGACGAAGCGAAAGACGAGGAATAAGCATGGCACGTCGTCGTAAAGGTCGTCCGATTAACGGTGTGATTTTAGTCGATAAACCGACAGGCATTAGCTCAAACGATACGCTGCAAAAAGTAAAGCGTATCTTCTTTGCACAAAAGGCGGGCCATACCGGTGCGCTCGATCCTTTGGCGACGGGTATGCTGCCGATTTGTTTTGGTGAAGCGACTAAGTTCTCACAGTTCTTATTGGATTCAGATAAACGCTACCGTGTGATCGCAAAACTCGGTGAGCGTACTGATACCTCTGACTCTGATGGTGAAGTGGTTGAAACTCGCGAAGTGAAAGTGGAACGAGGCCAACTTGAGCGTTGTATTGCGAAATTCCGTGGTACTACAGATCAAATCCCCTCGATGTACTCTGCACTGAAGTACAAAGGCCGCAAGCTTTACGAATATGCTCGTGAAGGCGTTGAAGTACCTCGTGAGTCTCGTAAAATCACAGTTTACTCTGTTGATTTACTGCGTTTTGAAAATAATGAAGTGGAAATGGAGCTTCACGTTTCAAAAGGTACTTACATTCGCACCATCGTTGATGATCTTGGCGAAATGCTGGGCTGTGGCGCTCACGTGATCATGCTACGTCGTACAGGAGTCTCGAATTTCCCTTACGAACGTATGGTGACAATTGAGCAACTTCAAGCAATGCTTGATGACGCTAAAGCCAATGATGTTGAGCCGGGAACGGTATTAGATCCATTATTGCTGCCAACAGATACTGCGGTACAAGACTTACCAGAAGTGAATATCCTGCCAGCTATTGCTGTGCATGTGCTTAATGGTAATCCTGTTCAAGCGGGCCGAGTGCCTGCCGAAGGTACGCTAGTGCGTATTACTGTGGGTCAAGAGCGTGAGTTCATCGGTGTTGGTGTGATTGATGCAAAAGGCATGTTGGCACCAAAACGTGTGATGGCGAACGAGCATCAACAAGATTAAGCGCAATTTGAAGTGATAAATCATCGATGGTGACATCAATATGATTTATCGCTTGGTTAATCGCTTAATTATCGCCGTGGTTATTAATTATTCGCTTGTAGTTATCCATATCGACCAGTATAATCCGCGGCTCGGGTGTCGGCTGAATCAGAGATTGGCTGACACAAATTAAAACATCTTTGTATTAGGAATGAGTTATGTCTCTGAATGCAGAAACTAAAGCAGCAATCGTTGCAGAATACGCACAAGGTCAAAACGACACTGGTTCTCCTGAAGTTCAGGTTGCGCTACTAACAGCACAAATCAACCACCTTCAAGGTCACTTTGCTAACCACAAGCACGACCACCACAGCCGTCGCGGTCTTCTACGTATGGTTTCTCGTCGTCGTAAGCTTCTAGACTACCTAAAAGGTAAGAACCTAGATCGTTACCAAGACCTAATCAAGCGTCTAGGCCTACGTCGCTAAGATTGCTTTTTAGAAAGGAGCCTTATGGCTCCTTTCTTTTTGTTTTAAAAAGATAAGACGCCCCGCAGTTTATATTTTTTCCCCTGTTCTTTTCCTCAATTTCGGCTACTATTTGTACCGAAATTAATCTGATGTTTGTTATATGCAGGCTAAAGCTGGAATATAATAGATAAAGATACAAACTGTTTGTTAGTTATCTCATTTTTGTACATCACGAGTCGTTTTCGTCGACCTTTAGGTCGCGGCTAATGAAATGCTTCATTGTTATGAATTATTTCCTTAGTCGCGATACGTGAAATGTCATGAAAGTGGGTATCATCACATGACGCTGTTGTTTGTCTCCGTTATAATTAGCGAGCAAATAGAAAGCGGAATAAATTAAGGAAATTCACGTGAATCCTATCGTAAAGACTTTCCAGTACGGTAACCACACGGTTACTCTTGAGACTGGTGTTATGGCACGTCAAGCGACTGCTGCAGTTATGGTTAGCATGGACGACACATCAGTGTTCGTTTCTGTTGTTGGTAAAAAAACAGCAGTAGAAGGCCAAGACTTCTTCCCACTAACAGTAAACTACCAAGAGCGTACTTACGCTGCTGGTAAAATCCCTGGTGGTTTCTTCAAGCGTGAAGGTCGTCCTTCTGAAGGTGAGACACTGACTGCACGTCTAATTGACCGTCCAATCCGTCCGCTATTCCCTGACGATTTCAAAAACGAAGTTCAAGTTATTGCAACTGTTGTTTCTGTAAACCCAGCAGTAAGCCCTGACATCGTAACTATGATCGGTACGTCTGCGGCACTTGCAATCTCTGGTATCCCATTCAATGGTCCTATCGGTGCTGCACGTGTTGGTTACATCAACGATCAATTCGTACTAAACCCAAGCAATGTTGAGCTAGAAGAAAGCCGTCTAGATCTTGTTGTTGCTGGTACTGAAGCTGCTGTTCTTATGGTTGAGTCAGAAGCTGACCGTCTAACAGAAGAGCAAATGCTACAAGCTGTTGTATTTGGCCACGACCAACAACAAACTGTGATCAAAGCAATTAACGAGTTTGCAGCTGAAGTTGCTACTCCTGCTTGGGATTGGGTTGCACCAGCTGAGAACACTGCACTTAAGAACAAGATCGCAGAACTTGCTGAAGCTAAGCTTGTTGAAGCATACCAAATCACAGAAAAGATGGCGCGTTACGATCGCATCCACGAGATCGCTGATGAAGTTAACGAAGTGCTACTTGCTGAAGATGTTGAAGCAAACACGAAAGAAATTCACACTATCTTCCACGATCTAGAGAAGACAGTAGTACGTCGCAGCATCATCGCTGGTAACCCACGTATCGATGGTCGTGAAAAAGACATGGTTCGTGCGCTAGACGTACGTACTGGTGTACTTCCACGTACTCACGGTTCATCTCTGTTTACTCGTGGTGAGACTCAGGCACTTGTTACTGCAACGCTTGGTACTCAACGTGACGCACAAATCATTGATGAGCTAACTGGTGAGAAGAAAGATTACTTCCTACTACACTACAACTTCCCTCCATACTGTGTAGGTGAGACTGGTTTTGTAGGTTCACCTAAGCGTCGTGAAATTGGTCACGGTAAGCTTGCTAAGCGTGGTATTGCTGCGGTAATGCCATCAATTGATGAATTCCCATACACAGTACGTGTAGTATCTGAAATCACTGAATCTAACGGTTCATCTTCAATGGCTTCTGTATGTGGTACGTCTCTAGCGCTTATGGACGCTGGTGTGCCAATCAAAGCATCTGTTGCGGGTATCGCAATGGGTCTTGTTAAAGAAGGCGATGATTTCGTTGTTCTTTCTGACATCCTTGGTGACGAAGACCACCTAGGTGATATGGACTTTAAAGTA
The DNA here is from genome assembly GCF_009873615.1 of Photobacterium lucens. Taxonomy (GTDB): domain Bacteria; phylum Pseudomonadota; class Gammaproteobacteria; order Enterobacterales; family Vibrionaceae; genus Photobacterium; species Photobacterium lucens. The sequence goes on along the minus strand of NZ_SSMG01000346.1, from coordinate 1,792 downwards.
GCGGGTACTGAAGACGGTATCACAGCACTTCAAATGGACATCAAGATCGAAGGTATCACTAAAGAAATCATGCAGATTGCACTTAACCAAGCAAAAGGTGCGCGTAAGCACATCCTTAGCGTAATGGATAACGCAATCAACACACCTCGTGAAGATATTTCTGAGTTTGCTCCTCGTATTCATACTATGAAGATCAACCCAGAGAAGATCAAAGATGTAATCGGTAAAGGTGGTGCTGTGATCCGTGCACTTACTGAAGAAACTGGTACTACAATTGAGATCGAAGATGATGGTACAGTGAAGATCGCTGCGACTGAAGGTACAGCTGCGAAAGAAGCTATCCGTCGTATCGAAGAAATCACTGCGGACGTTGAAGTAGGTCGTATCTATACTGGTAAAGTAATGCGTATCGTAGATTTCGGTGCATTCGTATCAGTAATTGGCACGAAAGAAGGTCTAGTACACATTTCTCAAATCTCACAAGATCGTGTAGAGAAAGTGTCTGATTACCTACAAATGGGTCAAGAAGTTAAAGTTAAAGTGCTTGAAATCGACCGTCAAGGCCGTATCCGTCTAAGCATGAAAGAAGCTGTAGAAACTCCTGCAGCGGAAGCGCCAGCACAAAACGAACAACCTCAAGGTTAAGTTTTTTGCTAAAAGCATGATATAAAGGGGCTTCTTAGCCCCTTTTTTGTTATCTGTAAGATATCATGTGTGGGTTCTATGAAATTGAATGATGAAAATAGGACTGAGTCATTTTATTAAGCCTTAGGGAGAAGTGCCTTGATAGCAACTCGCTTAAAATTTGCCGTAATCACTGTAGTCATGTTGCTATCAGGTTGTGCGACGGCACCAACTAAGTGGACCCATCCTCCGATGGCGATCCCATTTCAACCGACACTGCAACAGCAGATCCAATTAGCGCGTATTGAACAAATTTTACAGCGGGATGATCTTTCCCAAGCAACATTAGCGCAAGTGTTCTATGAACGTGGCTTAGTTTATGACAGTTTAGGTTTACGTGATTTGGCTCGTTTAGATTTTAATAAATCACTGACGTTAGAGCCAAACCAACCAGATTTATATAATGTGCTAGGGGTGTATTTTACTCAGATGGCACATTTTGATGCTGCTTATGAAGCGTTTGATTCCACCTTAGAGCTTGCTCCTAACCATATGTACGCAGAGCGTAACCGTGGTATTGCGCTGTATTATGGTGAGCGTTATGAGTTAGCTAACAAAGATTTATTGCCACACTATAAACAAGATCTGAATGATCCTTATCGTGTAATTTGGCTATACCTCAATGACGTGGAATTACAGCCAGAGCAAGCCTTAGCATTATTGAAGCAGCGTTATGATGCCAGTAATAAAAAAGCCTGGGGTTGGCAGTTAGTTCGCCTATTTTTGGGGCAAATGACTGAGCGTCAATTGTTGAGTGATATTGCAGAGCAAAGTGAAAATAATGATGAGCTAGCTGAGCACTTAACAGAGGCGTATTTCTATTTAGGCAAGCTGCACCAGAATAAAGAAGATTACTCCACCGCAGTGATGCTCTATAAATTGGCGTTAGCGGGTAATGTATATGAGTTTATTGAACATCGCTTATCGTTACTTGAATTGAGTCGACTCTATTCAGCTTACCAAGAGCAAGATGCTCCGAATAGCGAAACCGTTCCGGTCGTACCGGGGGGATAAAAAGAAAGCCGCAGATGAATGATGTGACCCCATAAAGTTGGACATTTCGGTTAAGCGGCTTGTAAGGCCTGATTTCGATATTCAATCGGAGTCA
>NZ_SSMG01000345.1 GCF_009873615.1 Photobacterium lucens | reverse complement strand
ATTTAATGTTAAATCGGTATTTTGAATCGTAATATATTGATTATAAAAAGGGAGCATTGGCTCCCTTTTTTCATTTAAATATTAATGAAAGGTGAAAGAATAACAACACCAAGTACTGCCATTAATAAACTGATGCCAGTTGGTATAATCCATTGATTTTTTTCTTTCTTGCTTGTCATAAGTTATTCATCTCCTAAATCCATTGTAAGAGTTACGCTGTTTAACATCCTGTTACGCGTCTAACTATTATGAATTAAGCATAGATATTAATCTCACAGAGAGTGTGAAATAAATGTTAAATTGTGATCTTTAGCCAATTAAATAATGCAGGTGGAAAGGTTTATAAAATATAATATATATGCATACTGTTTAGTTAGTGGCATTAAATAACAAACCGAAACACAATATTCCATTTTTATCACTACTCTTTTTAATAAATTAGGAATAATTTAACTACATACTTCCTTTGTATGGAGTTTCACCATGACTAATTTCAAATATGCTAGCGAAGAATTACCTTGTTTTATCTGTCATACACATAAGGCGACAACCGAGTTAGGTTGGTTTACTCCCAGTATGAAAGACGATGTTGTTGATCAAATTAAAACCATCTTGTCGCATGCTGATACGGATTATGAAGAGTATTTTTCGGTTAATATTGTATGTACAGAAGACGAAGCACGTGATTACTTGCTACTTAACTACTATGGTTATTCAGAGCATGAAATTAATCATGGCCAAGTTAATTCAGAAGATTTAACAGAAGTTAATGATCTTATTTCAGAGCATATGACAACTGAAGGTGTCGCCACATTTAAGCATGAGATAGCTTTACAAAGTTGTGAGCATTGTACGCCAGAAATTGACGAAGATTATTAATGCTAAAAAGGTAAACTATGCTGTGGGAAGTAGGAAATAAAAAATCATCACAAGGTGTTTCTACAGGCGAATTATTACCATTAACGAATAACGATATTATTGTTAATCAGAATGGTGTTGATTTTATTGTTAATATCGAAACTAAAAACATGAAAATCAAACATTCACCAAATGTCGTCATGCATGATCCATTTTTAGCACCTTATAGTCCCACAGTGTTTATCGACGACATTGGTTCTAACCATGTTTGTATCTTAAATAAATTCCCTATTGTTGTTCCGCATTTATTAGTTTGTGCTAAAAATTATATTCCGCAAACGTCACCGTTGGTATTAAATGATTTTAAAGCATGGATTGAAGGCATTACTGATAACGGTGTGTTGGGTTTTTTTAACTCGGGAGCAATAGCGGGTTCAAGCCAAATGCATCGTCACATGCAATTAATTCGTACGGCATTACCATTAGAATCTGTCATTTTAAATGGTCAATTACCATTTAATTATGATCTGCTATTACTTGATGATTTAAATGCAGAAAGTTTGTATCAGCATTATTTATCTGTAATGGATAAAATGCAGCTTTATACATCATCAACGTTTAACGGATTAATTGAATGTTTACCTTATAATATTTTATTGACTAAGCGTTGGATGTTACTTGTACCAAGAACAACGAATCAAATAGGTGAGATGAAAGGGCATGGGGTAAATTTTATTGGGCGTTTTTTAGTGAGTTCACATGAGCAACTGCAATGGCTAATAGACTATGGTTTTATGCGTTTTCTCACTGATTGTAGCGTGATTAAAAAGTGAAGCCGCTGAACAACTCAGCGGCTTATTTTTATCTTAAACGTTTAAGTAAATGCTTTAGATAGATTAACCAGCTGTGCCGAGTCTTCTGTCATATCAGACATTGTTTCAGTGATGGTATTGATTTCTTTTAAATTGAGCTTTGAAGCATCGTAGATCTGGTAACTGTTACTATTGATTTCTTTTGCAACCATAGCTTGCTCTTCGGCCGCAGTCGATATTTGATGAGAAAGTTGGGATATTTGATCCATCAGCGCCAAGATATTACCAATTTGGTTGGAAACATTTTCTACATCAGAAACACACACTTGCGACTTTTCGTTACCGCTTTTCATGCGATCGACCACATCGTTGAGTGACGATAATATATAGTTTACCGATTTTTGGATTTGCGATGTCGCATCATGGGTTCTTACGCTTAAAGTTCTTACTTCATCTGCGACGACAGAGAAACCACGCCCATGCTCTCCCGCACGTGCTGCTTCAATAGCAGCGTTGAGTGCAAGCAAGTTGGTTTGCTCTGAAATGCTTTCGATTTCTTGCAAAATGCCTGTGATCATTGTGGCTTCATTCGACAGCTTTTCGGTAATACTGCTCGTTTCGGTGATTTCATCTGTAAGCAAAGAGATATGCTTAGAAGTGAGTTCAATTAATTCCGACGACGCATTACAGGCTTTTTCTCCATCAGAGACTGTCAGTAGGGTATTTTGGCAATTCTCAGCCACATGAGTAATGCTTGATGACATTTCTTCAATTGCTGTTGAAATGCTGTCGAGGTGGGCATTTTCTTCTACTATGTTCTCTTTGCAGGTTTCAGCAAGCGCAGCTACCGTGTTGATTTCACTATCGACATTTGAAGAGGCTTCGTGTGTTCGCGCAAGAATCGCTTTGATCTGGGCATCTCTTAATCCCATTACAAATTCAGCATGGTTATTAATATTGTCGTTATAAATATGAATACCGATACTGTCGTAATGTTTCTTTAGACGGTTCTGCCATGCAGGAAAGACAATCACTTCTTGCTGGTAAATAGCCGCAAACAGAGCAGGGAAAAGTAAGCAAAAATAAGGTGAGACTATGATTGTGAGCAGGGCTGAGATAATACAGCCTAATGCAAATAAACTGTTTTTGGTTAACGAGGAGGTTGCAGGTTTCAGTCTCTTCCCTTGCTTAATTTTTTTATAAATACATTCCGCTTTATTTTTTAATTCATTGGAAAGGGGTAAACGCACAGACTGATAGCCAATCACGACATTGTTTTCATAAATTGGTGTCACAAAGGCATCAACCCAGTAGTAATCACCATTTTTACATCGGTTCTTTACTGCACCACGCCAAAACTTCTTTTGTTTAATGGTTCGCCATAAATCTCCAAAGGCCTCATTAGGCATATCAGCATGGCGTAAAATACTGTGGTTCTTTCCCATGACTTCTTCACGGGTGTAGCCTGATATTTGGCAAAAGGTCTCATTGACATAAGTAATATTACCTTTGATATCAGTAGTTGAAACAATTTGCTCATGGGCATTAAGTTTAATTTCGGCTGATCTACCAGTGTCTGTCATAACATAATCCTCTGAGTTGATAGGGTTAAGTATGACGAGAAATTAGATATGCGCAAGGTTGCCTATTGATAAATATCGGTTATTTGCCTTATTTGTGAGAAGTATTTCTAATTCGGAGCAGTCTATTTTGTAATCGAGAGATTTGTAATAAAAAGCTGCGTTCACAGCTTTTTATTATCATTGGCGAGATTAAATTCTTTTAATGATTTTTTCAGCAGGCATACGTGACTTTGGTAACTTCGCATTAAAATCACTTTCATCATGGTAGCCAATAGCAAGTGCAACCGGGCAGGAGAAACCATCAAGCTCTTGGCTGAACTCTTTTTCTACCAGCTGAACATCAATGCCTTCTAGCGGTGTTGAATCGATTTTTAAGCGGGCTAATACGTGTAGCATATTACCAAGAGCAAGATAGAGCTGCGCTTTCGTCCAGTTAGCGTTGTAGCCATTTGGCTCGGTATACAAATCGGCAAAACTAAACTTGCTGACAGCATCGTCTTTTTTATCTTCAGTCAGACGTCCATCTAGAATGTTTTGATCAATGACCGCTGTAAAATCTTGTTTGGAATAATGAGTATTATGGGCAAACAAAATGATGTGGCTAGCGTTGGTTGCGTGTGGTTTATTCGGAAAGAATTTATTGGCGAATGTATTGCTAAAGCGTTGTTTCGCTTCATCTGATTCTAAAATAATAAAACGCCAAGGTTGCGAGTTAATAGAAGAGGCTGACAAACGTAGCGCTTCTTCAATAATTGCCATATTTTCAGCGGAAATCTTCTTGCTAGGATCGTAACTTTTGGTGGTGTAGCGCCAAGTTAAGTCATCAATAATTGGACTGTTCATATTACCTTCTGATCTTATTATTAGTTATATTTTTAATAAGTGGGGGCAAGAAGCTAAATTTCAAGAAAGCAGAAAGTGGCGACAACAAGATAAGAGAATGACTATGGTGCACCGAGTTGTACACCATAGCGAAAGGAATTATTCAGGGCAGCAAGTATTACAGCCTTGCAGGGCAATTTCATGTTCTAGCTCAATCATGCCATCAGCGTTTTTGCTGGTTTTGATTTCTCTTTCAATTTCAACCAAATCATCAGGATCAACGCCCGTGGTTTGCATTTCTTCTTCTGAGTAAGCAAACGCGTTTAATAGCAGATAGTATTTCGCTTCATCTACCGAGCAAGTTACCGTTGTTAAAATATCATCTGGGTAATCATTGCTATCATTAACAATAGCGTTTACTTGCTCAAGCACAGATTTATGCATCGCAGGTGTTAGCCAACCTAGGCTTGCTTCTGCTTTTTGCTGGCGGCAGTCAAAGCAAGGTAAAAGGGCAGTATAAAGATTAAAATTGCTCATGGTGGATCCTAAAAATAGCTATGGCGATGAAGGTGTGATTTGTCACGATCATAAACGCATTTGAATTGCGGGTATATTAGGAAATTATATTATCTACGTCTAATGAATGATGGTGTTTTATATTGGTTTATACGGAGATAGCACTACAATTTGTAGATGGTATGATATTCTATTGATAAATCATTAAGATAAAGTTTAGAGAAGGATATTTGATGAAAAAGCAGGTGCTATTTTCCCTGATTGCATTGGGACTAGTAGGTTGTGCGGGAACACCGTCGAACAGTTATACCGTGAAAAATGCAGCGGGTGTTTCTTCTTGGGAACTTTGTCGTAATATCGGTTATCACGAGTTCTTTAACCGTACAGATAAAGCGGCAGAGCTAAAACAATACGTTACTGAGCGTGGTGATATTGCGCCTGAATCGTGTGCTGCGGCGATGGAAAAGGGCAAAGAGTTTGCTGCGCAAGAATACCATCGTAATACTGGTTTATAAGTAAAGTATAAAAAGCCACAGCATCGGTAAGGTGCTGTGGCTTTTTATTATAAATTCGTTGTGATGATCTGCACTTTTACTGCTTCGTTAGGCTTACCTGTTAATTTTAAGGTATAGCTTCCCCATTCGTGGGTGTTTAAATGGGTGAGGTATTGGTTTTGCTGTTCACATTGTAAGTTAACAATATAAGTGCCTTGTACATCTGCACCAACCATGGTGACTTGTACTTTGGGTGTCACACCCACGATAAACTTCTCATCCCATTCTTTAATTGCTAGTTGAATGTAGGTTTCACCTTGGGCATTGAGCTTAGTATTAAAGCCTAACTGCTTATCTAAAATAAACTCTTGCTGACTGGCTTCATCAAGGGTTGATGCTGTCGCAATGACTTTGGTTGGCATTGTACATAATGGTTGATAGCTCTTAGCAAAATAATCGTTACGCCCTTTGTGCTCAGGGTTCACATCAGTTGCTGCACTCACTGCCATTGATTGGCTAAACAACACGCCTAAAGTAATTAATTTAATCGTCTTGTTCATGGTTTTGTTTATGGTGTTCATGACTTCACTTTAAAAGGTGGAAGACAGTTCGGGCTGTCTTTTTTATTTTTTAATGGCACTAACTGGCAGAAAGGATCTTGGTGTGGCTGCGCAGGTAGTTTGGTTATGGTTAGACTTTGAAGAAAAGCAACGAGGGCTTTTTTCTCTGTTGTCGTTAATCTAAATCCTGTGATTTTCGGATCTTTGTTGAGGTGTAACCGACCATCACCAGCGTTATTACCCACACTGATCACTCGTCCACCAGCAGCATAATGTTCTATATATTGTTCTAGTGATTGTACGCTGCCGTCATGTCCCCAAGGGGCGGTTTGGCTAACATTGATCAATGAGGGAATACGGTATTTACCATCATCAGAGTCGTTATGGCTAAAGCTGGCTTTTCCACGCTCATGGGCTGGGTATACATAGTTGCCGTCTTGGTTTTTTATTCCATATAAACCTGTACTGACATAGATAGGATCATCTTTGCGCTTAGGGGTATTAAGTAGTTCGCCACTGTGACATTGCGAACATTTAAGCCGTTCGCTATTAAATAGTGCCCATCCTGCTTTTTGTTGATCGGTTAATGCTGCTGAGTCACCTGCTAAATAACGGTGATACGGAGTATCTAAACTCGTAATGGTTCTCACATAGCTTGCTAGTGCATCTATCACTTTGCTGGAGGAAAACTCAGGTGACTGAAAACTAGCAGTAAATAAAGGTGTATAAATATCAGATGCTTGTTGTAAACGATGTAGTAATAACGGCTCAGTCATACCCATTTCTGTTGGGGTTGTACCAAACAGTGGTAGCATGATGGTTTGCTCAAGCGTATTAAGTCCATCTCGGCTTTGCATGAACTGTGAATAGTGCGCTGTATTAAGTAAAGCTGGGGTATTTAATGTAGTTGGTTTGCCATTAATATCAGGCACTTTGCTAAAGCGATTGCTCCAGCCAAGATCAGGAGAATGACATAAAGCGCAGCTACGATTGCCGAGTTTGGATAAGCGAACATCATTAAACAGGTATCGACCTAAGGTGATTTTTGCTTCTTGTGATGGCGATGAAGCAAAAACAGTGCAAGGCACGAATAGCAAAAACAATGAGCTAACAAGTGAAAGGAGTGTTCGCATTTTGTTGAATAAAGGTCAGTTCAATGCCCCCATCATATAAGATGCGAGAAAAGAATATATATCCTTATTGTTTCAAAATGCGACACTGAGCGAGATGTAAATAAGAGAGCATACTGATGCTCTCTTATTGTTGTACTAATTTATGCTCCTTCGAAGTGATAAAGCATATCGGTGTCATGCGTCATCTTTGTTAACAACGTATTTGTCAGATCATGAGTCAGTGTTAGCGCATCATCCATGGTTTTTTGCTCAAACTGGTTGATCAGTGCTTGGGCTTTTTTAGGCTCTTTCTTGTAAATCGCTAAGTATTGTTTTTCTAGCGCTTGCTGTTTTACAGCAGTTTGCTGTTCAAATTGCTGATAGGCTTTTTGCACAATAGGCGCAAACTCATTCCAGTTTGTCATTGCAAGGGTTTGTAGTTTGCGGAACTGCCAGTTAGCAGATTGATCGTCAGCTTTATCGTTACCTAATGTAAGTGCTTTGGGTACTTGTGTCATGCCTTGATAGTAAGGGATATAAACACTTAATGCTGACATACCGTAAGCCATGTATTCCGTTTCACCAATCGCAATCGGTAATGATGGACGCACTTGAAGAATATGGGATTCTTGGGTTCTAAATACTGAAATAGGGCGGTAAGGCTCTTTAGGATTATTATTAGCGTACGGATCGTGAGACGTACCTTGGTAATGATTTCTTAAACCTTGTTCAACGTCGTTAATTGTTAATTTATGGGTTGGCGTTAAGAATACCGGGAAGTTTTCACCCTGATCGATTTTGGTCTGTAGCCCTTGGGTATACATGTGCTGTAACGTCCACACACGTGGGTAGTTATAGGTCACATCGTTTTGGGTATCTTGCGAGTAAGCTTTGTGGAAATTAAAGGCTTCACCTGTCACTGGCGTATATAAAGCATGATTTTCGGCAAAGCTAACTAACGTTGGCGACGCTAAGTAATCGGGATTATGAGGTTTATAAGTGGTTAAACGACCTTGGTTAGCCGAAACAAAGTATTTATCCGCAGGAAGTTTTTGTGCCATCCATTGGTGACCACTACCCGTTTCTAAATACCAAATACCCGTTTTATCAACAAATGCGACACCAAAGCCTTCAGATGCACCTTGTTTTTCGATGATCTTACCAAGTAACTCAACACCTTCTTTAGCGGTACGTACTCGTGGCAAGATCACGTTCTCAATCGCATCTTCACCAATACCTGTTTTAGTGACATACGGATCGGCAGCGAGTGCTTTGTCACCGTTATAAATGGTTTCTGTCGCAGAAATACCAACACCGGCAGAGTTAAAACCAGCTTCTCCCATGCTGGTACCTTTAGTGTCGTAATCAGACAATGAAGTATATTCCAATGCATGTTTGGCTGCTGGGTAAGTAAAGTCGTTGGCGTTAGATTTAAAGTCAGCTTTTTGCTTCGCTTCTGCTGGATGGTAGATAAATTGTTTGGTGTTATTGGCTTGGTAATCTTCATTACGTGCCACAATGAAAGATCCATCTTGGGTTGCTTGGTTGCCAACTAAAATGGTGGTACAGGCAAAGCTTGGCACACTGAGTGTGGAAGCAATAAGTGCGGAGAGTAGTGTGATTTTTTTCATCGTCTGTATTTAAGTGAACGTCATAGTACGTACAGTTAAACAGGCGAAGAAAAAAGAAAATGTGACATTTGTCATATAAAAAATTTGACGCAGTGCACACTAATTTTGCACAGATTATGGGAGTAAAAATCGGTTTGGCTGTAGTTGGTAAAGGTCACTCACATTAATAATAAAAAAGGAGAAAACGAATGATCGTTTTCTCCTTTATACCACTTAGCAAGTTAGCGGAGCTTTACTGAGGGTATTCTTCTTCCTCTTGGCGACGAATATAACCGCCCATTTCTTCTTCATGATGTGGAATTGCCGTATTTTGAGCACGAGTTTGTTTGTTGATCTCGTGAATTTGCGAGGTATTCATTAAGTCACGTTGGCTAGTAATTGAAGCGATAGACTCACGATCTTTTAAGAATATGATTAAGTCGTTACGAATACTATCTAGCTCATGATCGTTTTTGTGCATTTCCAAAATAAAGCGTGGATGTTCTAAGTTATTAGAACCTGATGAAGCAAACGAGCTACTCACAATGCGGCTTACAATGATCCACGGGGTAATGCTTGAACGTACTAAGATATTTTCAGAACGAGTTGAGTCATGAATACTGTTACCAGTTGAGATCTTCGATTCAGTAAATGTACCTTCCACTTTCAAGTACATTACATTACTTTCAAACATCATCTCAGCAAAAAATAGATGACTAGCATTAACTAAAATACTACCCAGAGCTTTTAAAATACAGGCGATAAAGAACAGTTGCGTTACCTTAGTGACAGTGTGACCACCAGTGAGGACACCTGCAATCGATAAGGCAGAGAATAAAATTGCTACAGCAGCACCAATTAATAATAGGTTCCCGCTAATTAAGCTGAAAATACGTGTGCTGTTTAAGGCTTGATCGACTTCAACCTCTTTATATTTCGGCTGCACTTCTTGTAATGTTTCGCCTGCAAAACTGCCTTTCGCTTGTACCTGTTCGTTAAGTGTTGGCTTCAACTCTTTATAAACGCGGTTCGGTACTTCCTTGTAACGACGATTCGCCATTACGAGGTTATCAAGGTTAATGAAGATTTCATTGGGATGAACCGACTCTTGCCAGTTCTCACGCAACTCTGAAACTTCGACTTTTGGGTTGGACAGCGACAGTCGCTTATTAAGCATTAACGCCACAATCAGTGTTACAAGTGTTGCACCCACAATAATGGCAGCAATAAAGACTGAATTGTGCAGTTTACTGAAGTAGCTAATAAAATTTGTTACTCGGGTTGTTCCAGCAACCACCATTGATAGTTTTAGCACTAAACCAATACCAACAGGCAATACAGCAGCGGCAATGAGTGTGCGAATAAACTCACTGTTAGACAAGCGAGGCACACGGGTATCAGCCATACGGCTTAAGCGCAGCCCAGTTAAGGTCCACATTATCATTAAGCCAAGTGTCAGCACCACAGAGTAAACAGGGAAAACTTGCTTACCTAATGTGCCAATAAAGCCTGTTAATGAAATAAATGCCACTAAGCCGTAACACAATAAAGCCACAGCAGTATTAGCCCACGCAGCACATAAACGTTGCGCAAGGTTACGGATGGGATAGGGCATGTAAATAAGGCTTGGGAAAATGCTATGTAGGGTATGAGCAAGAAAGCCTTTAGGCTCAACAAAGGTGGCGTTTTTACGCCCAACTAGCATGTCGGTAATTGTACCTTCTGAATAGGCAACATACGCATCTTCCTGATAAGCATGTTCAGAAGTATTGCTATGGTTGTGAGCCAATGAGGTTGGGTGGTTACGGCCAACAAAGTATTTTAGCGTGGCAGAAATACCACGATAAGTCGTCATAATCCCGCTTGCTAATAAACCCAAAGCAAACAAGATCATTATCCAGCCGGAGAAAGTGCTATGACTTACGCTGCTTGCTGCGGCAAACAATGCGTAGACACCTAAACAAATAACAACAATGCCTCGAGCTGCGGTTACTTTGCCTTCTGTTTTAAATGGGTTTTTAAGCCCTAAATCAATTGACCCATAGTCAAATGCCATCAACAAACTCCCTGATCAGTGCAATATATCCGCGATAAATTAATTAGCAAATACATCATTCAAAATTCTGCTTGATGATATTGATATACGTTATATGAATGTCAGGGTTTGTTGAATTTCTGTATAAATCATTGTCAAAAAAAGTTTGTGTAGGCATGATTTTGTTATTAATGAATGACTAATCAATCAATTAGTTTTGCAAAATCAGAGTGAGAAAAGACATATATGGTAGATAACGCGGTTATTCAGGCTATCGTCGTTTTTGTTTTATTTATTGTGGTGAGCATTGTTATTGATAAGGCGTTGAAGAAATTAGCCTGTCGATTTGATTCTGAAGCCTCAAGCTCATTTCGATTAATGTCTAATTCGCAGAAAACCATCTTAATATTCGTTGGTGCAATACTGGCATTTTCTAAACTTGGTTTTGATGTTACAGGCATTGTGACAGGGCTTGGCTTAACTGGGTTTGCGCTTGGTTTAGCTCTGAAAGATGCCATTTCCAACCTTGTCGCAGGCGTGATGATTGTGTTGTACAAGCCAATTAAATTAGGTGATCGAATTGAAGTGGCGAACTCAAGAGGGCAAGTGGTGGATTTGAATCTACGTTACATCACGATTAAAGATGACGGCGCGACACATTTGATCCCAAATTCACTGTTCCTGAGTGATAAAATTACCATTAATAACATTGAAACGAATTAAGTTATTAGTCGCTGAGAATTCTATATTTGAAACGATATCCCCTTAATGACAGCTCAGTCATCAAGGGGATGTTGGTATAAGCCGTGTTAAGTTAACGCATTAGCCATTGAGCATTATCACAATCGCCATGATTGAGACTAATCCTATGACATTGAGCACACTATAAAGAATCGTCTTTGGCATGGTAAATGTCAGATGATTGAAATCGTATTTAGAGCCAATGGAAGTAATGGTTAAAGGTAGTATCACCAGTAATCCGAACATCCAACGAATGGTTGGAGTGATCAAATAACCAATTTGGGTTTCAGCGATAATAAAGCCAATCACAGCGATAACCAGTGTGGTAATAGAAACTGCAAAAGTGCGGTTGTAGGAATCCATGAGCTCAGCTAATGCTTTGTATTCTTCATCGGTAAATTGGGATTGCTTGCTCATATTAATCACGCCTACAAGGATTTAGAAAAGAGTGTTGATTGTAACGGATAATGAAGCAGAGTTAAAAAATCATGATTTGCTTTATTGGTATATCTATCAATAAAAATAAGGTGTTTTATTTTTGACGCTAAAGAGTCAAATTCTTCATTAGCATAAGATCATAAAGGATCAAATATGACGTTAAGCTCGATCCGTTCGATGAATAACAATCAAAGATAACAAATAAGTGCTTGTATTAATAAGGGTTATTTATAGTCATAAATTAACTTTTCAACGTAATATTATGCGTCAATAAAGTGGTGCTATAGAGGTGTTTTTTTGACGTTTATTTGCTTAATAATTTCTTACAAATCAGTAAGATAAATAGTTTTTCATATTCAATCTCATTCATTATATTCACACCACTTTTGTTAATTATGTGTG
>NZ_SSMG01000344.1 GCF_009873615.1 Photobacterium lucens | reverse complement strand
GTTATTATTAGGTATAGGTTCAAGAGTATGTTTTTAAACAAGATAATCACAATGAACAGCAAGATTCTTAACTCATAGATTATCGTGTAAAATAACACCAGCGAAGAAGAAAGGTTAACTCAATGATTAAATGGAAAAATAAGCGCTGGCAAAGCTTAGGACGACTTTCAGTACTGTTATTATGTGCTCTTGCCTTAATTGGGATGCTGGAATATGGCGCCCTGTTAACACAGCGTAATTATCAAATGCTAAGTGAGCAAACACAGACGTTATCGCGCATGCTTGTTCGCCAAACAGCAGAAAGTGCAGCATCTGAAATTACCGATAATGATCAAGATAAATTACAGCAACTCGTCAATCAGCTTTCTGATGAGCCTCTTATTTTAGATGCTTCTATTTATAATATTGACGGGGTAACGCTAGCTAAAACAGATCAGTCAATGCCATTAGAACAATTAACCGGGCTATCGACCCCATTGGCGATGGCAAGCATTGGACGCCAACAAATTGTTCAACCGATTTTTGCTAATAATCACGTGATTGGTTTTGTTCGTATTACCCTTGAACACAATAAACTATTGGCGCATGCAAAAAGCCAAATTGAATACATGACCAGTATTATTCGAGGCTTGATCCTCGTTGCATTAATGATTGGCTTACTATTAGCTTTTACCTTTGGTCGTCGAAAAGATATTTGGCATTTTCCTTTCTTACTTACCGCTAATGCCAAAGACTAAACGCGAGCTCCATCGAATTGATACATAAAAAAACGGAAACAGCTTATCAACTGTTTCCGTTTTTATTTATCTGTTTAATCAAGAGTGATTAAGCTTCTTCTGCATCACCTAAGATCACAGAATCTAGTGCGATTTCAATCATCTCGTTGAACGTTAACTGACGCTCTTCAGACGTTGTCGCTTCACCACGTAAGATATGATCAGATACAGTACAGATAGTTAGCGCTTTGGCACCAAACTCAGCAGCAACACCGTAGATACCCGCCGCTTCCATTTCAACACCAACGATGCCGTACTTATCCATGGTTTTGAAGAATTCAAAATCTGGGTTGTAGAACAGATCAGCAGAGAAGATGTTACCTACTTTTACAGGAATACCTTTCGCTTTTGCTGCTTCTACTGCGTTTTGTACCATACCGAAATCAGCAATCGCTGCGAAATCGTGACCGCCAAAACGAATACGGTTTACTTTAGAATCTGTCGATGCGCCCATACCGATAACAACGTCTCGTAACTTAACGTCGTCACGTACTGCACCACAACTACCCACACGAATGATCTTCTTCACACCAAAATCTTTAATTAATTCTGTTGCGTAGATAGAACATGATGGAATACCCATACCGTGACCCATCACAGAGATCTTGCGACCTTTGTATGTGCCCGTGAAGCCTAACATACTACGTACATTACATACTTCTTTTGCGTCTTCTAGGAAAGTTTCAGCGATGTACTTAGCACGTAGCGGATCGCCCGGCATTAGCACTACATCTGCAAAATCGCCCATTTCAGCATTAATATGTGGAGTAGCCATAGTTGTATCCTTTTCCTATTTTTAGTTAGCTGTCAGTGTTGAATTATGCTCAACATTAAAGACTGACATTTCGCTAAACACGCTGTGACTGTCTGGCATTATAAAGTGGAAAATACTAAACAATCATGTCTTTTTTATAATAAATAAGGGTAAATAAGATTTACCCTTATAAGAAATTTTTCAATTATAGAAATGACTTACCGTATTCCATATCAGAAGTACCGAAGTACTCTGCTAGGCTTTGACCGATATCGGCAAATGTTTCACGACGACCTAATGAGCCTGGCTTGATTTTAGGACCTGCAACCAATACTGGAATGTGCTCACGAGTATGATCAGTACCCGGCCATGTTGGATCACAACCGTGATCGGCTGTAATGATCATAACATCATCACCTTGAAGCAGATCTAAGATCTCAGGTAGGCGACGGTCAAAGTATTCCAGTGCAGCCGCATAACCTGCCACATTACGACGGTGACCATAAGCTGAATCGAAATCAACAAAGTTAGTGAACACAATGGTGTTATCACCCGCTTCTTTAATTTGCGCTAACGTTGCGTCAAACAAAGCAGGAATGCCTGTTGCTTTTACCTTGCGTGAGATACCGCAACCTGCGTAGATATCAGAGATCTTACCGATAGATACTACTTCGCCTTGTTTCTCATCCACAAGCTTTTGCAAAATCGTTGCAGCTGGCGGCTCAAGCGACAAATCACGGCGGTTACCCGTACGCTCAAACTGACCTTTACCTGCACCGATAAATGGACGCGCGATAACACGACCAATGTTATAATCTTCTAGCTCTTCACGGACAATTTGGCAAAGCTCTAATAGACGATCTAAACCAAATGTCTCTTCATGACAGGCAATCTGAAATACTGAGTCAGCAGAAGTGTAGAAGATTGGTTGACCCGTTCTCATGTGCTCTTCGCCTAGATCATCCAGTACTTGTGTACCCGATGCATGGCAGTTACCAAGGAAACCGTCTAAACCTGCGCGCGCTAGAATGCGATCAGTAAGCTCTTTCGGAAAACTGTTTTCTTTATCGTCAAAGTAGCCCCAATCAAACAACACCGGCACACCAGCAATTTCCCAGTGACCAGATGGCGTATCTTTACCAGAGGATAGCTCTTGTGCATGAGCATAAGCGCCAGTGATCTCTGAGTTTGGATCCATGCCTTCAGGGAAGCTACCGCATGATTCTTCACACGCTTTCGCTAAACCTAATTTAGTTAAGTTTGGTAAGTGTAATGGACCGTTACGATCGCCGTTATTGGCTTCGCCACGGGCACACGCCTGTGCAATATGACCTAATGTATTTGCACCTACATCACCAAATTTATCAGCGTCTGCAGAGGCACCAATACCAAAAGAATCTAGCACTAAAATAATTGAACGTTTCATAGTTACTCCATTACACATCTTGCTTGCTGACACGACGGTATACTTCAGGGGTGGCTTCAGGTTTATTGTCACTCACAGTGATGTTGCTACGAACAGCTTTTGCAGCTTCTTCCCATTGTGCTTCAGTACGTGCATGTACCATAGCTAATGGGGTATCAGCGTACACTTCATCACCTAAGCGGATCATGTCACTAAAGCCCACAGCATAGTCGATCTTATCGCTTGCTACGCGACGACCACCGCCCATACCCACTACAGCCATACCTAAACCACGGGTATCCATGGCATAAGCAAAACCTGTCGTTTCAGCAAATACTGGCTTCACGATTTCAGCTTTTTCTAAATAGTTGTCATAGTTGTAGATGAAATCTGTAGGGCCACCTAAACCTGCCACCATTTTGCCAAATCGCTCTGCCGCTTGACCGTTATCTAATACTGCTTGCAGCTTAGTACGTGCTTGTTGCGTATCAGCAGCTAACTTACTGATCACTAACATTTCAGCACACAATGCCATAGTTACTTCAAACAAACGAGGGTTACGGTATTCACCGGTTAAGAACTGTACTGCCTCACGCACTTCTAGTGCATTACCCGCGCTTGATGCTAATACTTGGTTCATGTCTGTTAGCAATGCAGATGTACACGTACCTGCACCGTTTGCTACTGCGACGATGGATTTCGCTAGATCTTCAGAAGCTTGGTAAGTTGGCATAAATGCACCAGAGCCTACTTTCACATCCATCACTAAGTAATCTAAGCCGGCTGCTAATTTCTTCGATAAAATTGAGGCGGTAATGAGCGAAATATTATCAACCGTTGCAGTCACGTCACGGGTTGCGTAAACACGCTTATCTGCTGGAGCCAAATCACCGGTTTGACCAATGATCGCCACACCCGCATTTTTCGTTACCTTACCGAACACTTCATTGGTTGGAGTGATGTTATAGCCAGGAATGGATTCTAGTTTATCAAGCGTACCGCCTGTATGACCTAATCCACGACCAGAGATCATTGGTACGTAACCGCCACATGCCGCCACCATCGCGCCTAGCATTAATGAAGTCACATCACCCACACCACCGGTTGAGTGTTTATCAACAACAGGACCATCAAAGTGCATGTATCCCCAATCAATCACCATGCCCGAATCACGCATTGCACAGGTCAGTGCCACACGCTCATCCATAGTCATATCGTTAAAGTAAATTGCCATTGCGAATGCCGCAATTTGACCTTCAGAGACAGTATCTTTTGCTACGCCTTGAATGAAGAAATTAATTTCATCGGCTGTTAGTTCAATATTGTCACGCTTTTTACGAATGATTTCTTGAGGTAAGTACATGCTGATCCTCTTATTTTTTGTTCAGCTAAGTAGGGAGTACTAACGCTTTAATTTATGGTGTTTTGCTTTATTTTCTAAATTTTAGGTGCAAAAAAGGCAACAACCACGAAAACGCAGTGCTGATAAACAAATTAAAGTATTAGTTACGACGTTAATAACGTCGCCAAAGAATTTAAACAAGGTGGCATTTCGCCACCTTGTTTACAAAGGATTAGTAGCCGCCTTGCGCCGCTGCTTCACCTTCGCCTAATGTGTGTAGCAAGTTAGCAAGTAAGCTTGATGCACCAAAACGGTAGTGACGGCTATCCGCCCACTCAGCACCTAGAATTTCATCAGCCATTGCTAAGTATTGTTGCGCATCTTCTGCTGTACGCACACCACCAGCAGGCTTAAAGCCAACTGTTTTTTCTACGCCCATGTCTTTGATCACGTTAAGCATGATTTGTGCGTATTCTGGTGTTGCGTTTACAGGCACTTTACCGGTTGATGTTTTGATGAAATCTGCACCAGCATTGATTGAAATTTCAGATGCTTGCTTGATCAGTGCTTCTGTTTTTAGCTCACCCGTTTCGATGATAACTTTTAGTAGTACGTTGTCGCCACATGCCACTTTACATTGCTTCACTAGCTCAAAGCCAACTTCTGCATTACCAGCCATTAGTGCGCGGTATGGGAATACTACGTCTACTTCGTCAGCACCGTAAGCAACCGCCGCTTTTGTTTCAGCAACAGCGATTTCGATATCATCGTTACCGTGTGGGAAGTTAGTTACTGTTGCAATGCGTACTTCTGGCGTACCTTGCTCACGTAGTTGCTTCTTCGCTACTGGGATAAAGCGAGGGTAAATACACACTGCTGCCGTGTTACCAACAACTGTTTTAGCGTTCTTACAAAGCTCGATCACTTTTGCATCAGTGTCGTCGTCATTCAGTGTTGTTAAATCCATTAATTTAAGTGCACGTAGTGCAGCAGTTTTTAAATCGCTCATGACTATCTCCAGTCGTAATATTTAATTCAAAGCTTCTCAAATTAAGCTGTGAATATCAGTATAAACGAAGGTAAAGCACTCATGGTTTTTCCATCAGGCTACCGTATGCAGTATCAAATACTGCAACAAATGAGCGGACTTGATTCCTTGAAGTTTCCAGTAAGTAAATACTTACCAAATGACTTATCCATATTCCCGCGCAAGAGCAGCAACACACGGCGCAACCCTTGCAAAATCGCTTTATTTGTTGGGTTCAATCATAACAACTCGACCGTCATTCGACTATCAAACTTATGTTTCCTCCCGTGGATAATGTGTTTACTAAAATAATAAATCAGAAACAGTAAAAGCGTTATTCTGCCTAACCCTATTGATTTAAAATAAGTGGTATTTGCTCGTCACATTACCCTTTTTGAATGGCGTAAGAATAGCAGAGTGAAAATATAGAAAAGGGAACGCAATCGATTTTATGAAAGTTCATTTCGAACTATCGCCATAATGTTTACCTATACTGTTGAAAAACGCCAAAGCTACCATCACGCAAACATAAAAAAACGCCCTAACTGACAGTTAGGGCGTTTTTATGAGATTTGATTATCTTTGCAATTACATCGCTAGAGAGATAAACAGACCAGCAATTGTTGCAGACATTAGGTTCGATAATGTACCTGCTGCTACCGCCTTCATACCGAAGCGAGCGATTTCTGCACGGCGGCTTGGAGCAAGGCCACCTAGACCACCTAGTAGGATTGCAACCGATGATAGGTTTGCGAAACCACATAGTGCGAATGAGATAATTGCTTTTGTCTTCTCAGACATTGCAGCGCCAGTTTGAGCAACGATCATGCCACCATCTGCTACGTCTTTTAGGTACGGTGCAAAGTTTAGGTAAGCAACGAATTCGTTAACAACAATCTTCTGACCAATGAATGAACCAGCGATTTGTGCTTCACCCCATGGCACACCGATTAGGTAAGCAAGTGGTGCGAAGATGTAACCTAGGATCAGTTCTAGTGTTAGCTGAGGCATACCGAACCAACCACCGATGCCACCTAGCATACCGTTGATTAGGGCGATTAGACCGATAAATGCTAGTAGCATTGCACCTACGTTTAGCGCAAGCTGCATACCAGATGAAGCACCTGCTGCTGCTGCGTCGATAACGTTAGCTGGTTTTTCAATGCTTTCATCTTCGTTACCAGCAAGCTGTTCGATAGGCTGCTCAGTTTCTGGCTTGATGATTTTAGCAAACAGTAGACCACCTGGTGCTGCCATGAATGATGCAGCAATTAAGTATTCTAGTGGTACACCCATTGATGCGTAACCAGCTAGTACACCACCAGCCACTGACGCCAAACCACCACACATTACAGCGAATAGCTCAGATTGCGTCATCTTAGGAATGAATGGACGAACAACTAATGGCGCTTCTGTTTGACCAACGAAGATGTTCGCTGTTGCTGACATAGATTCAGCGTGAGAAGTACCCAATACTTTGCGTAGACCACCACCAAGAATGTTGATAACAATTTGCATCACACCCAAGTAGTAAAGAACACTAATCAACGCAGAGAAGAAAACGATAACAGGAAGAACGCGTAGGGCGAATACGAAACCACCACCACCGAATACTTCAAACATTTTATCCGATGTTAGGCCACCAAATAGGAAGTTGATACCGTCATTACCGTAAGCGATAACGTTAGCAACAGCCTGCGACATGCCATATAGCACATCACGACCAACTGGCACATACAGTACGAATGCACCTAATAAGAATTGGATAGCAAATGCGCCACCAACAGTACGTAAGTTAATTGCTTTACGGTTATCAGAAAGTAGTACTGCAATTAGTAGCAGAACAACCATCCCAACCAGGCTCATAAACATGCTCATGGTTTATGTATATCCTATAAGTTAAATTTGGCGTCTCAACAATTCGGCTCTCTATAAGAGTCGTGCGCATTATACGCATGCAGCCCGTAACAAAGTAATGCCACCATCACAGTTTTAGAGCTGTAAACATGCAAGAGTTACCCACTCTGTGAACACAATCACAAAAAGTTAGAACCAAAAAGCAAACGTTTTACGCAATCGTTTGTCTTTTGTACCAAGATCACGAGGGAATTTTAAATAGTTCATGTGCAGTTAAGGTTGTAGCACCGATAACATCCTCTATTTCTATCCCTTTAAGCAGTGCAACTGACTGCGCAATATAGGTTAAACGTTCAGGTCGATTGGGTTCTCCTTGGAAACCACAAATAGGCATATCAGGTGCGTCAGTCTCTAAAACGATAGCTGACATTGGAAGCTTCCTGATGGTTTCACGAGTCTTTTTCGCCCGTTCGTACGTGATTGTGCCGCCGACTCCAATTTTGATCCCCAAATCCAACAATTGAGAAGCTTGCTGATAACTACCACTAAAACCGTGATAAACCCCACCTTGAGATGGCATGTCTGCTTTAATGGCTCGCAATAATTCAGGAAAGGCTTTACGACAATGTAATATGACTGGAAGATGGTAAGTATTCGCTAACTTTAGTTGCTTAGTGAGCCAAAATAGTTGCTGCTGACGATCAAACTCTGCAAGTGCAAAATCCAAGCCGCATTCACCTACTGCAACACACTTTGAATGGGACTGTTTAAGTACACGGGCTAATGCATGCTCCAATTGAATACAAACATCATCACTATGTTCAGCACTAAAGAAAGGATGAATACCCAAACCGTAATAAAGCTCATGATGGTGTTGGCATAACTGCTCAATATTATGCCAATTAGATTGCCCCACAGAGGGAATGACTATTTGCTTAACTCCAGCTGCTTTTGCCAAGGTTAACGCACGCTCTGGATCATCACTAAACGGGGGAAAATCAAAATGGCAATGGGTATCTATCATCTATAATCCCTTTCATTACAAATCTCTTGTTATGAAGAGATACCTTACCGCTCTCTTCTATTTGGTTAAGAATACTTTATTTCACTATGCTCAATTAAGGATTCTTATACGCCTAGATTGAGTCTCACGTTAAAATCAGCGACAATAAGAAGTAATTCACCATTCATTTTGTTCTGTTGCTTTGCTTGATCATGACAGCGGCAACGGAGTACTTTTATTAAAAAAGAACACGCTAATGTCGCAAACTCAGTTTCAGGGCGAAGTATCTAAACGTCGTACTTTCGCTATCATCTCTCACCCCGATGCGGGTAAAACAACCATTACTGAAAAAGTACTGTTATTCGGAAACGCTATCCAGAAAGCAGGTACAGTAAAAGGTCGTGGTTCAAACCAACACGCAAAATCAGACTGGATGGAAATGGAAAAAGAGCGTGGTATCTCTGTGACTACCTCTGTAATGCAGTTCCCATACAACGAATGTCTGGTAAACCTACTTGATACTCCTGGACACGAAGACTTCTCAGAAGATACCTACCGTACCCTAACGGCTGTTGACTCATGTCTGATGGTTATCGATGCGGCAAAAGGTGTCGAGGATCGTACTCGTAAGTTAATGGAAGTAACACGTCTGCGTGATACGCCTATCGTTACCTTCATGAACAAATTGGACCGTGATATCCGTGATCCAATGGATCTACTTGATGAAGTTGAAAATGAACTAGGCATGGCATGTGCCCCTATTTCATGGCCGATCGGTTGTGGTAAAGAGTTCAAAGGTGTTTACCATATTCACCGTGATGAAACGATCCTATACAGCACAGGTCAAGGTCACACGATTCAAGAACAACGTATCATTAAGGGTCTTGATAACCCTGAGCTTGATGAAGCAGTGGGCAGCGATCTAGCTGAGCAACTTCGTGAAGAGCTTGAGCTTGTACTGGGTGCTTCAAACGAATTTGATGAAGAGCTATTTCTAGCTGGTGAATTAACACCGGTATTTTTTGGTACTGCACTAGGTAACTTTGGTGTTGACCACATGCTTGATGGTTTAACTGCATGGGCTCCTGCACCACTACCTCGTCAAGCTAATGAGCGTGAAGTTGAAGCAACGGAAGAGAAGTTCTCTGGTTTCGTATTTAAGATCCAAGCCAACATGGATCCTAAGCACCGTGACCGTATCGCATTCATGCGTATTGTATCGGGTACTTACAATCAAGGTATGAAGATGAACCATGTTCGTACTGGCAAAAACGTAAGTATCTCTGATGCGGTAACCTTCATGGCGGGTGACCGTTCTCGTGCTGAAACGGCTTATGCTGGTGACATCATCGGCCTACACAACCACGGTACAATCCAAATCGGTGATACTTTCACTCAAGGTGAAAGCTTGAAGTTCTCAGGTATTCCAAACTTCGCACCAGAATTGTTCCGTCGTATTCGCCTAAAAGATCCACTAAAGCAAAAGCAGCTACTAAAAGGTCTAGTACAGCTTTCTGAAGAAGGTGCGGTACAGGTATTCCGTCCACTGCAAAACAACGATTTGATCGTAGGTGCGGTAGGTGTGCTTCAGTTTGATGTGGTTGTTGCACGTCTAAAAGCAGAATACAACGTTGAAGCAATTTACGAAGGCGTTAACGTGGCAACTGCACGTTGGGTTGAATGTGGTGACGTGAAGAAACTAGAAGAGTTTAAACGTAAGAACCAAGCAAACCTTGCACTTGATGGTGGTGATAACTTGTCTTACATCGCACCAACTATGGTTAACCTAAACCTTGCGAAAGAGCGTTTCCCTGAAGTTGATTTCCGTGCTACTCGTGAACACTAATCACTACTATTGGGTTTAACCTGTAGATATAACAAAGCCGAGCATCATGCTCGGCTTTTTCATATGAGTAACTCTTCAAATCAAGACAAAAAGCTTAGCCAAATGGCATAAACATGTACGCCATGATCAAAGCATCTTCACGACCTGTTGCTGTCGGGTAGTAATCTACACGACGGTTAGTTTCATTAAATCCAGTTGCTTCGTAAAGCTTATAGGCGCTAGTGTTACTTTCACGCACTTCTAGCCAAATTTCTTCTGCTTGTTTCGCTTCTAGCGCATCAATAAAACCGTTTAATAAGATTTTACCGTAGCCCTTACGTTGATGTGCAGGATCAATGGCAATATTAAGTAACGTACCTTCACCTGCCACCAGCTGCCCATAACAGTAACCAACAACTTTATTATCTGCGATTAAAACGTAATTTGCCGCAATACGATTGGGCTCTTTACGGATCATTGATTCAGCCCAAGGAAAGGCATGAGCTGCTTGCTCAATACGCCATACCTCATCACAATGCTGCGCTTCTAAAGGAATAATTTTATGCGTCATAACTACAGATCTGTTGCCATAATGTTTTCTTCGCAGAAGGATCATTATGCATTAACGGTAAAGATACGGAATTAAGTACCTGACATCCGGTAGGATGAGCGCCTTGGCAACCTGCAAACCAACACCACGTTAAATGGTGCTCACCGACTTGTTCTAGGGCTTCAAGTGGCAGCGATAACGCCTGTTCAGGTTGTAATTTCATGCTACTGAGAATACGTCCAAACAACCATGCATCATGCTCATTGAGTTCATCATTGGTAACTAACAGTAGTTTGCAACTTTCAGGGAGATCAATCACAGGAATGACTTGATCAGGAAAGATTTCAGGCTTTCTCACCTGCCAATAGGTTAACCCCATTTCTTGGAGCACCTGAATATCACGCTGTTTCATTCCGTACCTGCTATCTTACTTCCACAGCATTATGAGCAATGCTATGGCAATTCATGGCGCTGATCCTACCAAATTACGTCTCAGTTGTACTTATAAACCCAATGAAATAATGGATAAAAAAATACCGACAGCAAAGTCGGCATTTTCCTCACATGTCATGGCATTAATCGTGATAGCGCTGCGCCAGCTTATTTGCTTCAATGATCGCTTGGTACACCTGATTAGCACTGACTTTCACTGGCATATTGCCCATTGAATTTGCCGGAGAGCAGGCCATATCAACCACTTCTCGCCAGTCAGATTCCACAAACTCATCAATACCGAAATCAGCTAATGTCAGTGGCAGCCCTGCTGTTTTGATCACGTAAATCACATTCTCAATTTCTTCAATATCGGCTTTCTCTAACACCAATTGTACTAGCAGACCAAATGCAACTTTCTCACCGTGTTGAATGTGATTAAATTTCTCGAGCGATGACATACCATTACAGATAGCATGTGCACAGGCGATACCACCGGATTCTGCAGCGACACCGCTTAAGTACACAATGGCTTCCACCATCTCTTCTAAAGCAGGAGTCACTTCCTGACGACGTACCGCTTCCATTGCCATTTCAACATTATCGACAATTAACTCGTAGCACATCAACGCCATACCAAGCCCAGTGCGTGACACACGGGTTTTCACCAAATTTAAACTGGCTGCATAACAACAAGCTCGAGTTTCAAAAAAGGTCGCTAGCGCATCACCAATACCCGCAGCAAAATATTTTTCCGGCGCTTGAGCAATAAGGCGTGTATCTGCCAACACTACATCTGGGTTTTGCGGTAAAACTAAGTAACGATCGAATTCGCCATTCTCGTTATAAATAACAGAGACAGCGGTACAAGGTGCATCACTGGATGCAATGGTTGGGAAGATCACCACTGAAGCATGGCTATAATGAGCAACCGCTTTTGCCACATCTAAGGTTTTACCACCGCCAATACCAACAACAATATTGGCACCTTGTGTTTCTACTACCTGACGTAAGCGCTCAATTTCATTCTCGGTACATTCACCCTGAAATTTTTCAGCACATGCCATGATCCCTGCTTGTTCTAAACACGGCATCGCCTGTTGTAGAACACGTTCGAGAATGAACTCATCACAAATAAGCAATGCATTATTGCCAAAGTCTTTAATAAAGCCGTCAAGTTGTGCCAATAAATCTTGACCAATAATGAATTTTTTCGGGGATGTGATGCTGCGAGGGATCATCGTCAATAGTCCTAACCATATACTTATACGATGATAAATTATCACGATGGAAAAATAAGAAATATCTAGAAATTAGATATCTTACATCCCAATAGTAAAATGAATGAATACATGAAAATAAAAAAGCACAGCATTAAGTGCTGTGCTTTAAAAATAACGAATAACAACATCACGATATGTTATTACAGCGCATCAAACTCTGGGCTGTATTTCACCATGCCTTGGTGCTGAGCAACGGTACCTGGAAAAACATCACATACCATGAATGCTTCTTCCGTATTCGGCCATGGACAAGTCAGTTGGTGATCTAATGCTTTTTCAAAGCCCGCTTTTGCGTAATAAGCAGGATCGCCTAATACTACGATCGCAGGGTAGCCAAAATCACCCAATACGCTTTTCGCTTCTTCAATCAGCGCTTGACCAATACCTTGACCTTGATAGTCTTCACGCACAGCTAAAGGCGCTAAGCCTTGCCAATTATGATCTTCACCATCAATGGTCACTGGGCTAAAAAAGGCATTACCTACCACTTCACCCTCGTCATTGCATGCCACCAGCGATAAGGTTCGACAACCATTTTCACGTAATGTCATCACAAGGTTGGCTTCCGCTTCAGATGGAAAAACAGCTTTGAGTAGGGTATCTATTGGTAAGATATCAGCAGGAGCTTCAGATCTAATGAGCATTTAAGGCCTCTTGGGCAGCACTGCGCTCATGCATACCTTGATGAATGAACTCAGCTGATTGCTGCAAAATAAACTTCACAGGAGCAGGTAGAGAATCAAGATCGATACTATCCATCAAGTTTTTCACTTCTAGACCTAACTCAGTATCCCCTTCAA
The DNA here is from genome assembly GCF_009873615.1 of Photobacterium lucens. Classification (GTDB taxonomy): domain Bacteria; phylum Pseudomonadota; class Gammaproteobacteria; order Enterobacterales; family Vibrionaceae; genus Photobacterium; species Photobacterium lucens. Next base: position 4,779 of record NZ_SSMG01000344.1, on the reverse strand, counting down.
TACGAAGACGACGTTGGAAGAACAGTGTATCAGGATCTTCTTTACGTGCAGCAATAAGTACTAAATCATTACACTCACCGCTGAAACTGACATCTTCTTGCTCGCAGTGCTCCGCAACCACTAGCTTGTCATCTTCATAACTAATGAACCATTGCAGACCTAAATCACGCACTTCTACTTTTAGCCAACGATCTTCTAAGAACTCAAAATCGCCATCCTCTAGCGCTTCTTTGAAAACCATAGCTAAGCCTTCTAACATCACTTTCTTTTGTACAGAGAAAGGCGTTAATTTCGCAGGTACGCGGAGTAGTGAAGGAGCATGTTGAACTATTTGTTTTCGAAGTTGAGCAATCACAATGATTTATTCCTGTTTAAAATCGCACTTAGATCCCGATTGTATGGCAAGATAGCAGTTTCGTTTTATGCCTTGAGTCAAAAAAAACGCTTCTGTATTGGCAAAGTTCATAATAATTTTCGCCACGGGCTGTATATTAAGGCTAGAGTACATTCATAACATTTATATATACGCTACTTGGTACATACGTAGCGCATTAAATATAACACCGACATGGAGAATGGTGACTAAATGCCAACAGAGCAACTAGACTATTGGTTTCCTTTGCTGACTGATAATAGCCCCTTCTTTTTTGCCATCCTTGATCGTCAACATAATTACTATGCGGTAAATAATCGTTTTTGTGAAATCAGTGGGCTCGAACGTGAAGCGCTGCTCGGTAATAACGATTCTAATGTTTTAGGCGATCATTACTACCAATCTCTAAAACCTTATTATGATCGTGCTTTTAACGGTGAAAGCGTTGAAGCAGAGGTCGTACTCAATGACAGTCGCCACGAATCAAGCTTGCACTTTAGCCTTGCCCCTCTTTGCGATCTTAAAGGTAATATTCAACATATTATTCTGCACTCAATTGATACTTCTGAGCGCCAAATTCTTATTCATTCATTGGAAGAAACTGAGCATCAGCTCAATCAGTTAAATAACCTGATCAGCGAAGGGATCTGTTTGATTGAAAACAATGTAGTGATCAACGCCAATGATCAGGCGGCGATTCAACTTGGCTTTCCTACTAAAAAAGAATTACTAGGATGTTCACTCGATCAATTGCTGCTAGATAGCAACAATCAACCTTGTACGAGTGAAAGACTAAAAAGTGACGACAGTAAGTCACCCGCTTGCTACACCCCAATCAATAAAAATGAACAAACAAAACCAGTAAAACTCAGCATATCCCCCGTTAAACAAATGGGCTCTGAAGCACTATTGGTGAAAATTGAAACCACACAAGAGATCAAACGCCAGCAAGGACACATTGAACAGTTAGTACAAATGGATCCATTAACTGGCTTGCTCAATCGCCATGGTTTTACCCGTCAGCTAGAAAAGCTGATGAAAGCCGAAGTACCTGTGGTAATGCTCTATATCGACATTGATAATTTTAAGAATATCAATGATTCGTTAGGCCATCATATTGGCGATAAAGTACTGCAAGAAATCGCCCAACGTCTACGCCGTTTATTACCAGAAACTGCAATTATCGGCTATTTAAGTGGTGATGAATTTGCCATTTTACTGCCAAACCCAGAGCATGAACGTACTGGCGAAATTATCTCTGAGCAAATCATTGCACTGGTTAATCAACCTTTTGAGCTACGTCATTTTAGAAAACACCTTGCCTGTTCAATTGGTATGGTGACATCACCTGGGCATGGCAGTGATGCCCGCATGATGCTACAAAATGCCGATACAGCCATGTATGAAGCCAAGCACCGTGGTCGTAACCGTTTAGTTGAATTTAATGATTCTATGAGCAAAGAAGCTCGTATGCGCTTATGGCTTGAAATTGAGCTACAAAAAGCGCTGCAAAATAACGGCTTAGAAGTGTGGTATCAGCCGAAAGTGAATGCCCGTGATTTTGCCATTGATGGCGCAGAAGCACTCGTGCGTTGGAAACACCCTGTTGAAGGCTATATTAGCCCTGCCCAGTTTATTCCAGTGGCGGAAAGCTCTGGCTTAATTGAACAGCTAGGCTGTGCTGTAATGCGTGAAGTCTTTACCACTGTTAGCCAATGGAAAAAACGTAAGCTGCTGACAGGACGTGTTGCGATTAACTTATCACCACAGCAATTTGGTAATTCAGGTTTAATTAGCTTTGTTGATAAGCTCCGTCTATCTACCGATATAAATCCGGCAGACATTACGTTTGAGCTAACCGAAAGTGCGGTAATGAGTGACGGTGAACATACCGTTCAGATGCTAAATTCGATCAAGCAACTGGGTTTTGCCCTTTCTATTGATGACTTTGGTACCGGTTATTCATCGCTATCGTATCTCGCTCGTTTCCCACTTGATGAACTAAAAGTGGATCGTGCATTTATTCAAGATATCGACACCATTCCCAAGCAAGTTACCTTAATTGAAAACATTATCAATTTAGGAAAGTCACTCAAAATGAGTGTGGTGGCAGAAGGGATTGAAACCCGCCAACAAGCGACACTACTATCGAATTTAAACTGTGACTATATCCAAGGTTTCCACTTTTATCGCCCGATGCCAAAACACGAATTAGAAGCGATTTTATTGCAGAATAAATGAGTCAAATTCACCTCAAAAAAGGAGCTTCACGGCTCCTTTTTTCTTAATAAAAACAACGAAAACCTGCCTAAAATCAAAGCACCATTCATTAAACACTTTTAGGATCATCGGTCATCATTTTATTCAAAGACTGGATGATAAAAAATAATGGAGCTTCTCTGCCCCGCTGGTAACCTTCCAGCCTTAAAAACCGCAATTGATAATGGTGCTGATGCCGTTTATATCGGTTTCAAGGACGATACCAATGCCCGCCATTTTGCTGGTTTAAACTTCACTGGCCGCAAGCTAGAAAAAGCGGTTGAGTACGTTAAAGATCATAACCGTAAACTTCACGTCGCACTTAACACCTTTGCCCATCCAGATGGTTTTAACCGTTGGACAAAAGCGGTTGATAACGCTGCCGCTATGGGTGTAGATGCGTTGATCGTGGCAGATATTGCCGTATTAGAATACGCAGCAACCCATTACCCAGATTTAGAGCTGCACCTGTCTGTGCAAGCCTCTGCTACCAATACGGCTGCGATTGATTTCTACAAACAGAACTTCAATGTAAAGCGTGTTGTACTGCCTCGCGTATTGTCGATCCATCAAGTAAAACAACTTGCCCGTAATACTGATATGGAGCTCGAAGTATTTGCTTTCGGCAGCCTATGTATTATGTCTGAAGGCCGTTGTTACCTATCGTCTTACATGACAGGTGAATCACCAAACACAGTGGGAGCTTGCTCTCCAGCTAAATTTGTTCGTTGGCAAGAAACCCCGCAAGGACTTGAGTCTCGCTTAAATGAAGTGCTGATCGACCGTTACGGTCACGGTGAAAACGCTGGCTACCCGACGTTATGTAAAGGGCGTTTTGATATCAACATTGATGGTGAAAACAAACGCTACCATGCGCTTGAAGAGCCAACCAGCTTAAACACGCTTGAGATCTTACCAGAGCTATTTAAAGCCAACATTGCTTCAGTGAAAATTGAAGGTCGTCAACGTAGCCCTGCGTATGTTGAGCAAGTGACACGTACTTGGCGCGCAGCTATTGATCACTACCTTGCCAATCCTGAAGGCTACCAAGTTAATCCAGCTTGGAATGCTTGTTTAGGTAACGTTTCAGAAGGTAAACAAACCACACTCGGTGCTTATCACCGTAAATGGCAATAAGGAGCCAAACAATGAAATACTCTCTTGGCCCATTGCTTTACTTCTGGCCGAAAAATGATGTTGAAGCATTTTACCAACAAGCGAAAAACAGCAATGTTGATATCATTTACTTGGGCGAAAGCGTGTGTTCAAAGCGTCGTGAACTAAAGCCTGCACAATGGTTAGAGATCGCAAAAGATATCGCGACGAGCGGCAAACAAGTAGTGCTATCGACCATGGCATTACTTGAAGCGCCAAGCGAAGTGAACATCATGAAGAAGTATGTCGATAATGGCGACTTCATCATTGAAGCGAACGACGTTTCCGCAATTCAATTGGCTTCCCAAGCGAAGATCCCATTTGTCGTTGGCCCTGCTGTAAACTGCTACAACGCACAAACGCTAAACCTGTTTTTAAAACAAGGTATGACCCGTTGGTGTATGCCCGTTGAGCTTTCTCGTGAATGGCTTAGCAACACACTAACAGAGTGTGAAAATCTGGGTATTCGCAATAAGTTTGAAACGGAAGTGTTCAGCTACGGCTACCTACCGTTGGCGTACTCTGCGCGTTGTTTTACTGCACGTGCTGAGAACCGAGCTAAAGATGATTGTGAAACCTGCTGTATTAAGTACCCACAAGGGATCACCGTCAACAGCCAAGAAAGTCAAAAAGTCTTTACGCTAAACGGTATTCAAACTCAATCTGGTTACTGCTACAACTTGATCAACGATCTAAAAGGCATGGCTGATTTAGTTGATGTGGTTCGTCTAAGTCCACTAGGTCTTGATACCCTAAGTTTGGTCGATGATTTTCGTTCAAATGAGCAAAGTGAAGTTCGCCATCAGTTAGCAGACAGCCACCAATGTAATGGTTACTGGCACAGCCTTGCTGGACTTAACATTAGCGAATAACAACGCAAACACTCGCTCAAAAGAGCAAATAAAAAAGCCGCATTCATGAAGTGACCCCCAATAGTTGGACACCAATTATTGGGGGTCTTTTATGTCCAAATATAGTCGAGAGTTAAAATG
>NZ_SSMG01000343.1 GCF_009873615.1 Photobacterium lucens | reverse complement strand
TTAATCCGTATGTCGCTGGTTCAAGTCCAGCAGGAGGAGCCAAATAAAAAAGCCCGCAAGCAATTGCGGGCTTTTTTTGTAGATCAGCAACTAAAATCATCGAATAGAAAATAAAAATCACTATTCAGCCCATTCCATGGGACTATTCCTATTTGGGGAATAAGACGGTTGGTTCGTCCTGAACAAATCCTTTCAACAACCTGCGGAAGCTGTGCCATCCATAGTTATGTGGCTACCATCCCTATATCAGCCTACTGAGGTTGTCCCCTCCGTGGGGAATTCCGTTGTCTTCAACCGTGGAAACATCATAACGTAGCAAATCTATTACTGCAGTTGCATAAAGGCAGAATTTAGAGGATTTTCAATATCTTTTTGTTTTTTCATTTATTGATGAGTTGTTTTTGTCTTATTTAAATCGAAAAACTCTATTCTTTTAAAATAAATGTGATTTAAATCATATGGTTATGGGTTTGTTTTTATTTTGAAACGGTATTGATATTTGTTTGCTTTAAGGCTGAATTGCTACTTTTCTGTGGTGTTTGTGCTGATTAAATAGCTTAGATATTAATAAGTTGTTTTATTTTATTGATATATGTTTTGCTAATTTTCTATTATTAAATAGTATACCCAAGCAACCTCAAGATGCAGTGTCCAGCGAGACGACCTTAGTTCTCAGGCGCGGCGACGATTCGAAGATATAGTGGTTCTACATTGAGAATCGTTAACAAAGTCTGAGAGCTAAGGACGCTCGCCCTTTGGGAGCGTGTCACAGAGCCGACTTCTCGCGTCAGACAACTTGGAAAGAGCTCGCTATTCCGCTTCGTTGTCTTCCTTGAATTCAACCCAGTGACTTCGCTCTGAATCAGGCATCTTGAAGTCGCTTGGGTATATTCATCGAATCGTATTTGATTGGATTACAAATCATTAATTAATAGAGAGGTAACATGCACGACTTAATGACAGTCGCAGTCACTGTGTTTATGGGTTTTTTCGCCATGATGAATCCGTTTGCAAATACAGCAGTATTTGTCGGAATGACGGGGGGAATGCCAGCGAAACAAGTGCGAGCGATTGCCTTTAAAGCCCTTGTTACGGCATTTTGTATTATTACGGCCTTTTGTTTTTTAGGAAAAGGGATCTTTAGTGTCTTCGGTATTACCTTACCGGCATTACGTTTAGCGGGAGGGATTTTGGTATTTTTAGTGGGTTATCATATGTTGCAAGGTAACACTTCTAAAATGCATTCAAATCAAGAAGACAGTGATGCTGAAGGTAATACTGATATTGCGATATCACCGTTAGCGCTGCCTATTCTGGCAGGCCCTGGCACTATTGCAACAGCCATGAACTACTCAGCAGCCGGCGGTATGCTCCACATTTTAATTACCGTTTCCGCATTCGCCTTGCTGTGTGTGATCACTTTCTTTTGCTTTATTTACGGCCCTAAAATGATTGAAAAAATTGGTGAGAGTGGCATCAGTATTATCACCCGTTTAATGGGTTTGATTTTAACCGTGATTGGGATGCAGATGGGGATCCAAGGCGTTCACGATACGATCGTGCTATTTGGTACTAAGTGATCTTCTTTTCTAGCTCGCGATACCGATCTTTATTTAAGATTGACGTTTGTTATTACCATTAGATAAAAAAGCTGAGGCATGACGTCCTCGGCTTTTTTATTGTCTCTGTGACGACATTGTTGTTGACCTTCCTCTTGGTGTAACCTTTATGCTTGCCAACCTTGATTAGCACCAATAGAGAAAACGCGATGAGTTGTTGTAATAAAGCCCCTAAAGGTGGCGCTTCACTGGGAATTTTAATTAAGTTTATTGCTGCGATATTTTTGTTATTACTTGTGATTTCATTGTTTCAGTAATACTTAGCCGTTGCGATGATTGTGTGCATGGGCGTAAATTGATCCACCTTCTTTGAGCAATTCGACCACTTCAGAGGTGATTTCCCGAGAAATAGCAGGACATCCCCAACTGCGACCTAACATTCCAATTTCATTGATCACATTTGGCTCTGCGTAGCTGGCACCATGTAAGACGATGGCGCGTCTACGTGCATTGGAGTTACTTGGGCTCATGCCGTCTAAACGTAGGGAAATACCGTATTTTCCGTAATAGGCTTCTCCAACACGATAGGTGCCTAAACTGGTTTGGCGGCTATTGATCGTATTTGAAAACTCAGTGGCATATAACGTGCCGCTGTTAATACCATGAGTAACAAAAGTACGATGGAGTAGTGCGCGTTTCTCGATATCAATGATTAAAAATCGCCGAGCATCGGAGGGTTGAGAGTAGTCGATAATCGACATGATGGGCTTGTTAGCAACGCGAAGATGTTCACGGTAAGCACTGAGGAAAATATCAAAATCGACGTAATTTTGTAGCTTGGCATGATCATAGACTTTCCACGCGTGTGTTGCCCTAAGTGCGAGTGCATCGTGGCAACAAAATAGCAGCAGCGTGATGATTACATATCTGATTTTAAGAAGGAAAAAAGGTGAGAACGTCATAACTCCCTCCTGTATGTATCGTGTCTATCTACTCTGTGATGATCTATAGGAAGTAAGGTATGAATATTTTGTGCCAATTATCTAAAAGTTAAGGCAGTGGTAATACGTTGCGCTTAGAGGAGTAAGGCTGGCTTGTGTTAGCGAAAAGATTGTAATGTATTGGATAAAGTAAAAAGGCAACTCACATTGTAATCCGAGTTGCCTTTATTGCGTTTTGCGAATGATTTAGCAAATTAGCTTCTCGCGTGGGCATAAATAGAACCGCCTTCTTTTAATAAATGTACGACCTTATCTGCTAATTTCATTGGAATCGCAGGACAGCCCCAGCTGCGTCCTAACATGCCTATTTTTTTGATTGTGGCTGGTTCTGCGTATTTTGCACCGTGCAAAACAATGGCGCGTTTTCTGGCGTTTGAGTTAGATGGGCTCATGCCATCAAGACGAAGTGAAATGCCATATTTACCGTGATATGCCTCTGCGACACGGAAAGTACCTAAGCTGGTTTGTTTACTATCAACAATGTTTGAAAATTCAGTGGCGTAGAGATCACCACTGTTGATACCGTGAGAAACAAAAGTGTGATAAAGCAGTTTTTTCTTTTCAGTATCTATGATGAAGAATCGGCGGCGATCGGAGGGTTGGCTATAGTCGATGATTGACATAATTGGTTTATCTGCTACGCGGATATGCTCCTTAAAAGCGGTGAGAAAAACATCGTATTTTAAGTGTTTTCCTAATTTAGTCTTATCAAAAATAATCTTGGCTTGTTGATGGAGAGTGGTGGCGGCATAACTCGCGTGGCTCACGCTGAGTAGCGCAATAATAAATAGCGCAGTCCATATCTTCATTTGTTTGCTTCCTGCAAAAATTAGAGTGTTAGAGTTAGTCTGCGGTGTTGTGAGATTTGAAATAAACTAAGGCTTATTGTTTTTGGACTCAATAACGTAAAAAAACGCTATTGTTAATTAATTTTGATTCAATTGTGAATCAAATGTTGATTTTATTTGGTTTGATAGTGTGTTTTTTAACCAGTGATGTTGAAAATGGTGGCGATCATGGTTTTCATTTGTCGGATTGTGGCATGCTGAGTGTGCAAAGCTTGGGTTGTTAGATTGAAATAGAGGAAGCAGTAATGGTGATTAAACCAGAAATTCAAGGTGTTGTAGCACGAACGGCACATCCTTATGGTTGCCAGCAAGCCGTACAAGCACAAATTGCGTTTGTAGAGTCGGCAGCACCTATAACACAGGGACCTAAACGTGTGTTGATTTTAGGTGCTTCCTCAGGTTTTGGTTTAGCTTCTCGTATTGCACTGACATTTGGTGGCGCTCAGGCGGCAACATTAGGTGTCTCTTTTGAGCGCGGCCCAAGCGTGAAAGGTGTCGGCACAGCTGGCTGGTATAATAATATTTACTTTAAACAAGCAGCCGAACAACAAGGCTATATTGCAAAAAATATTGTTGGTGATGCGTTTTCGCCTCAAATACGTCAGCAAGTCGCCCAGATGATCCGTGATGAGTTTGATGGGCAAGTGGATTTGGTGATTTATAGCTTAGCAACGGGGGTAAGGCCGAACCCTGAAAATGGTGATATGTGGCGTTCTTGCTTAAAAACCGTGGGTGAAAATGTTTCTGGCTTTAGTGTTGATTTAGAAAAAGATAGCTTAGTACCAGCTGAGTTAACTGCGGCAAATGAAGATGAGATTCTGGCAACGACCAAAGTTATGGGTGGTGAAGATTGGCAAGAGTGGATCGACTTTCTCTTAGCCGAAGGGTTACTGGCAACAGGAGCCAAAACCTTAGCTTATTCGTATATTGGACCAGAATCGACGTATCCTATCTATCATCATGGCACTTTAGGTATTGCTAAACAGCATCTCCATCACACAGCAACAGTGCTAAATCAGCAGTTATCTCAATGTGTCGAAGGGCAAGCGAATGTCGTGGTATGTAAAGCGCTGGTAACCAAAGCCAGTGTGTTTATTCCGACATTTTCGCCTTATATTCTGTGTTTATTTAAAGTCATGAAGCAGCTTGGCTTGCATGAAGAATGCATTGAACAAATGCAGCGTTTATTCGCCGATAAGGTGTATGCAGAACATGATGAGCAATCATCACTTACGGATGAGAACGGCTTGATAAGAATGGATGATTGGGAGCTAAAACCTGAAGTCCAACAGCAAGTAGATGGATTAATGGCACAAATGAATGTCGATAATTTCAAACAAGTGGGAGATTATGCGGGATACAAATCTGCTTTTTTAGCTCTCAATGGTTTTGGATTCTCGACAGTTGATTATACTCAATCTGTTGATCTTGATGCTTTGTCTTGTCTGACTCCCTAGTAACGACTATAGGGCTTTTATTACTTGGTCTATTAAGGATGTAATATGCGCCAGTTAACTGCCTCGTTAGCACAATGGTTAAAGACGTTTAATTTGTTGATGGATGATGTGATTGCCAGCGGCATGCCATTGACAGTGGCATCTGTACGTGAAGGATTAGCAGCCATTACCCGTGAGTTGGTAACAGACATTCCTGACATGGCGTTGATTAACGATACCGTGATAGCTGATCGTGTGCCTGTGCGTATTTACCACCCACAGCCGGAGCAAGCCTTACCTGTATTATTGTTCTTTCATGGTGGTGGGCATATGTCTGGCAGCGTGGAGGTTTATGATCCTATTTGTCGTAAATTAGCCTGTCATAGTGAGCATATTGTGGTGTCGGTTGAATACCGTTTAGCACCTGAGCATCCTTATCCTGCCGCCATTGATGATGGTTATCTGGTGTTACAATCATTGCTGCAAACCTTGGTTCGCAGTGAGCTTAACTTTATTCCTCAACTCTCGATTGCTGGTGATTCTGCTGGTGGCGCATTATGTGCCACATTAGCCCGTATGGCACAGTTTGATGATGGTATTGAGATCGCAAAGCAAGTGCTGATATACCCAAGCCTTGATTACACCTTAAGTTTTCCTTCTGTGAATCAAAATGGAGTCGGTTATTTACTCCAACAATCACGGATTGAGTGGTATTTCTCGAATTATTTCCAACATAACGAAGATCGTCGTCAAGCCTCACCTGTTTGGGGGCCTTATAGTATGGCATTACCTGAAACCTTGATGATCACGGCTGAGTTTTGTCCGTTAAAAGATGAAGGCAAAGCGTATGTAGATGCGCTGAGAAAGCATGAGGTTAATGTGGAGCATATCCACTTTGAGCAGATGATCCATGCATTTTTGAACATGGAAAACTTAGCGAAAAAAGAGTGTGAACAGGCGTATAAAGCGATTGCTGCATTTCTAAAAAAATAAAAGCCGTAACGGTGAATTACGGCTGTCGACTAGAAATATGTGTGTTAATCAGTTTATTCAAAGAAAGACTCAAGTAGTGCATATAAACCGCTTAATAAATCCATCTAACACCTTCCATTAATAAAAATAGGCTACAGTAATATGGGCGAAATGCCTCTCTGTTGCTTATATCCAGAATAGATTTATTCGCTTCTTAGTCAATCTTTGTTAGCGGGAATATCTCCGATTGTGAACATTGATCACGATATTCTTTAACTTTGCGTTATAACCGATACTTGCCCAGATCTAACCTTCGCTACACTTATCATTAGGGTGTACTTAATCGTTGTTAGGTGGGTAAGTGTCGGTGTTGAAAACGGTTTCTGACAATGGATTTACTTTGTTTTATTCGCTGTCTTTATGTTTGCTATTAACGGCATGTAATGAAGATAGCCACCAAAGCATTGCTGCAGATGCGGAAGGGTTACCTGATCTCAGCGCTGTGACGGCTTATTCAGTAAACGCTAATGGTGAGCATTTATCTTGTGCGAAAAATTACCGTGAAAGTTGTTTGCTTGCGCAGTTCCCACCATTGGGAGTTGAGAAAACGGTGTCACTGACGATAAGCGATATTGAGTCACGCTTGTTTGTATCCCATCCTTGGATGGCTGAGAGTTTCTTATCTGCGCTATCAACACTGCCATCGGTATTGTTACCGCTATTTCGTTCAGTGAGTGCAATTGTCATTGCAGATGATGTACGTCCATCGTTTTATAGTGCGAATACTGCCACGATTTATATCGATCCTCGGTATTTGTGGCGAGATGAACAAGAGTGGCTCAATATTGTTGCTAAAGATGACTTTCGTGATCGGTTCCAAGCCAATGTTTCTTTTCTTGCTGTCCGGCAACATGTAGACAGTGCTGGTGTTGCTGCGCGGTGGAGCAGTGATACTTTTTCCGCAAGTAATAGCACGCGTACCATAGATCAATTACGACCTGCACTGTTTCGTTTATTAGTGCATGAACTAGCCCATGCGAATGATCTTTTGCCCCCGTCGGTGCTGTCATCGTTATCACCAAACCGCACTATTTATCAAAATATCACTGCGACAACACCGTTACATCAAACGCTTTATGATCAATTACCGTTGCAAGATACATTGTTGTTTGATGTGGCAGATGTGCTGTATCAAGGTACACCTCCCAGTGAGACTGTTCATGACCTCACCGCTTTACAAGTAGGTGCACATTTTGAAGCTGAAGGGGCAAGTGATCTCTATAGCTATACCAACAAAAAAGAAGATTTGGCGATGTTATTTCAGTCGTACATGATGCTTGAACATTGGGGATTGCAAGATAGGTTTATGTTGCTGTCGCAAAATGAGCAAGGGCTTGAGGGATGTGAGCGTTATAGCGTCGCGTGGGGGCAAACAGGGCGGATGTTTGATCCTCTCGTTTATGATCGGATGATTTTAGCTGCTGAAGCGTTATTAGAGATAGAATTACCCGTCAGATTTACTGTTGTGCTTGAAGCTACGCCTATTCCGTCGGGCACATCATGGTGTGAGATCATCAACAGTATAAAAGGCTAATCGCAAAGAAACCTGACATGGAAGCCTCTTGGGTATATAAGAAGGAACTATTTATATAGGCGCTCTAAATCGAGTAGCTTTTGCTTAATGTCACTGCCGCCAGCGTAACCACCTAAATCGCCATTTTTAGTGATCACTCGGTGGCAAGGCACAATAATCGATAAGCTATTTTTGCCATTTGCAGTTCCCACGGCACGACAGGCTTTTGGGTTTTCAATAGCATCAGCTAATTGCTGGTAATGCCATGTTTCCCCATAAGGTATCGTGGTTAATGCTTGCCATACTCGCTGTTGAAAGTCGGTGCCTTGAAAAGCCATTGGCAACAAGAATTGTTGTCGTTGACCGTTGAAATATTCCGTTAATTGTTGCTCACACAATTTTAAGATTGGGTGCTCAGGGCTAAGTGTTGCTTGAGCAAGAGAGGGAATGCGGTGACTTTCAAACCATACCGCTAATAGTGCAGTATTGTTTGCTGTTAGAGTGATTTTCCCTAATGGGCTATCGAGGTGCTTAAAATAGATATCCATATCGCTAGATTGAATCATAGTGTGGATGATGTTGCTATTATGAGCAAAATAGATGAGCGATTCAAACTTATGAGAGAGCAGGAGAAAGCCGCTAACCTAACGGATATAACTACAAGGTTAGCGGAAGAAAGCCTTACTTAGCGTGTTGTTTTAAGTAATCTAATGCGCCTTTAATTGCCGCCACTTGTGCCATATTACATTCATCTTCAGTAACTCGTGGGCTATCTGGGTAAACCTCTGTTGTCGAGGTGTAAGCGGCATCTGTTACGCTTGCACACAGACCTAATGCTTTTAGCGGGTAGTTGATCACACCTTCTTGAGTGATAGGTTCACCAATAATGTTGCCGTTATCATCTGGTGGCGCAATGTGAGTGATATGACGAACTTCATCAATGATCGCAGTTTGGAATGCATCTTGTGGATTTTCAGTATCACCTACCACGTAGAAACCGTCTGGCACACTGTCTTCAATGTATGCTTTACCATCACGGGCAGCTAAAGCTGGGCGGAACTCTGATTCATCCGTATCGGTGGTTTCATGCAGATCAATGTGTGCCAAGAAATCGGTTTTCTGATCTTGTACTAATTGCATTAATGCTGCTGATTCTTCTGCTGGGCTATTAGGAATAAAAGAGCGGTTTGGATCAACAGCGTTAGGGTTCCAACGGTTGATGGTTTCATAACCCCAAGGGCTTACGCAAGGTGCCACTAAGATATTGAAATCATTGCTGTAGTTTTCAGCTTCTAATGCTACAAAAGCTAATGCGCCATGAACACCACTGGTCTCGTAACCGTGAATACCACCCGTGATTAATACTGTGGGTTTATTTGTATCCCAGTTGCGAGTTTTAATGGAAAAAAGTGGGTATTTTTCAGGAGAGTAGGACAGAGCACCATACTGAGCAATATCAAATTTATCTTTTAAGGCATCAATTTTAGTTACGACTTGCTCAAGGTAAGAGCGCTTAATGGTTGTTTCTGCTAACCATTGTGCTTTTTCTTCACTTCCCCAAGGTTTGCCTGTTTCGCCGATATGATAAGTAGATGATTGCATTATAGTGCTTCCTGTTTTTAGTATATTGATGATCTTTTTACATGATGCTTTATTGTTTAGCAAATTTGGTTCGATTTTGTAAAAACTGACTGTATTTTAGAAGGTTTAATAAATCATATTGAAATGATAAGTGGAAAATATAGTTGTTAATGATAGCGAATAAACTGCGTTTATAAGATGCAATGGAGAAGGTGACAATTTCATTTATATAACGAGATTGTATGCTAAAACAGAACAAGATTTTGATTAAATGTTTCAATGTTAGGTTGCAATTTCACTGTATATAATACTATTGTCATACAAAATTAGAGGCATATAGTAACTCTCGTTGTCACAAATTATCTATTTTGGAGAAGACGATGAGTACTATCTTGAATGAATCACAAATTGAAGATGCGAAACAACACCTTACTCGTCCTCTAGCCACACCTACAGATTTAAGTGTAGACGCGACTAAAGAGATCAGTGGTGCACTAACAGCGATCCTTGCTGATGTTTTTGCGATGTATATAAAGACCAAAAATTTCCATTGGCACATGAGTGGTGCACATTTCCGCGATTACCACTTAATGTTAGATGAGCAAAGTGCGCAATTATTCGCGATGACGGATGATATTGCTGAGCGTGTACGTAAAATTGGTGGCAAAACACTGCGTTCTATTGGTGAAATTTCCCGGATGCAGCGTATTTTAGATAATGATGCTGAATACGTAGAGCCTGCTGATATGCTTGCTGAGCTTTGTGAAGATAATAAACAATTAGCCGCAGAGCTTCGTGCTGCACATACTTTATGTGATGACTGTGGTGATTATTCTTCTGTGAGTATGATCGATGATTGGATTGATCAAACTGAACGTCGTGTTTGGTTCCTTTATGAGTCTTATCGTCATTGATAGTAACAACTGACAGTCTATCTGTGTTGTGATTAAAGCTTCTCTTGATTAGAGAAGCTTTTTTTATGGCTATTTTTAGCAAGATGCATGTGAGCGTCGCTATAAATTCACGATAACTTAGAAAAAATCACTATAAATCATAGAGCTAATTTTTAATAAAAGTTGGTTTAGTTATTGCTAATAGTCATTTATCACCGTGGGAGAGATAAATGAGTATTGTTGCTGGGGTCATTTCAGATTGCTGGAGCCAAGACTTTTTACTCATCAAAAAAGAGATCGCTCAGCACTTATCACGCAATCCAACCGATGTTCGTCATGAATATTTCGATAACCATTTGTATCTATGCCGAGTTGCAATTGATTGTTATCGTGAGGCGAATTGGGCTGAAAATCATTTACGTTTTACGATGGTGTTAGGACATACCTTGATGTCGCCATCACTCACTCAAGATGTAAATAGTTTACTGCAACACAACATGCAGGATTACCCTAAATTATTGGCTGATGCGCAAGGGACGTATTGCGTTTTAAATTATGATAAACGTCAGCATACTCTCAGTATCTTTGCTGATTCGTTGGCGATTCGACCGCTATATTATATGCAGTATAAAGGGGCGGTTATTTTTAGTTCGTGCTTACGTTTATTTGATAAGTTAAGTGTGAAATTAACCACTAATTTGGTTGGAGTCACCGAGTATGCTGTTGTTGGTTATACCTTAGGAAATAAAACACACTATAACGAAGTGCGATCATTATTACCTGGAGAAAGGCTAATAATGACGACGAATGAATTACAGCAACAGCGCTATTTTCGTTGGGCTGATATGCCTTTTGATTGTTTGCGTGATAGTGATGGTATTTCTCAATTTGATCGTGCTTTTAAACAAGCGGTTAATCTCTGTTTAGGTGATGATTTTCACGCGATAAGCACGTTATCTGGTGGGTTAGATTCACGAGTGATCGTTACTGAATTATTAAAGCGGGGCGTACAGTTAGAATGCTTAAATTTTTCGTATCAACGTTCGCAAGATGAAGTGTATGCCGAAGCCTTTGCACAGTATCACGATTTTCCACTTCATATTGTTAATGTCAGAGATACCCAAGAGCAAAGTATTGAACAACGACTAGGATGTTATTGGCGAGCCACTCAATATAATTTTTACCAACAGGTTGAGCACCCAAGACTAGTGTGGTCTGGCAATGGTGGTAGTGTATGCGTAGGTATGGTGTTTTGTGATGATGAAATACTGGCAGCCTGTGCAACCGGTGAGCCGTTAGCTGTGGCAAAAGCTTATTTACAACATCAACATGCATTTATTCCCAAACGGATGGTGAAAGATGGTGCGATGCTCCAAGCGCAATTAGAGCAAAACATTGTAGCCTGCTTAGAGCAATATTCACATTTGCCGCTGGAAAAAGCCTTTCAGCTGTTTTTATGGGAAAACGATCAACATCAGCATATTGCACCAGCTTTAGAAGACATGGATAAGTTTAGGCTTGATTTTCATCTCCCTTTTTATAGTAAATCAGTGCTAAGTGTGATTTTTGCGTTACCGACAGCTTCAGCGGTTAAGCATCAGTTTTATATGAAGTGGCTTAATCATGCTTATCCTGAGGCATTACTGACGCCATGGCAAACTTACCCGGGGCATTTGACTTGCCCATTAAAAGATCATCGATTATCAGCGCTAAGCCAATGGCAATTAACTGAAAATGTAAAAAACAGAGTGAATTTGATCACCATTGGTCTTAAAACTTTATTTGATGCTAAAGGTGAGTTTTACCATTTACATTATTTAGGGGCTAATTGTCTCTTAACGGCACTTGGCTTGTACAGTGGGGAATCTACACTCAATGTTGTTAAGCGGATGAATCGGGTGTTAAAGCCTCATCATTAGTAATCTGGATCAGACTTGGCTAGAATACGCAGCCTTGTTATTGATGGTTATGAGTTCTGCGTAATATGCGATTTTTAAAATTATCTGTTCATCCTGATCTGGAAAATATTGATTTTGATACCACTGAACTAAGTATTTTCCAACGAGATGCGGCACGTGCCATTGTCTTAAATGGTGAAGATATTTTGATGCTTTACACAGCTCGTTACCATGATTACACCTTGCCAGGTGGTGGTATTGATGCTGGTGAAGATAAAGTTCAAGGATTGATCCGTGAGCTTGAAGAAGAAACTGGCGCAAAGAACATTCGTGATATTAAGCCATTTGGTCAATACGATGAATATCGTCCTTGGTATAAATCTGAGCATGATATTGTTTATATGAAATCGTACTGCTACGTCTGCACCATAGATAAACAGCTGGGTGAGACTCGTTTTGAAGATTACGAAATTAAAAATGGCATGAAGCCAGTGTGGATCAACATTTTTGATGCTATTGCGCACAATGAAGCAACCATCAAACATTCTGAGAAAAAAGGGATGTCGATTGAGCGAGAAACGTTTTTGCTTAAGTTGATTGCAGCAGAATTACTACCAGTGAATGCATAAAAAACGGAGGCAAATAGCCTCCGTTTTTTTATTAAATAATACTTTGATTTATTTTACTTTTTTGAAAGTAACTGTATGACGATCAGAGCTAATGATTAATGTATTTTGGTTAACAAGGTAATCAGAAGGGCCTGTTAGCATTTTCTTCACAAAGCCATCAACGGTTGCTTGTTCGTTCTGAATACACATCTTACGTGTTGATGCTAAGTTCTTAGTCAGTAAATCGTTACTTGTTAACGTTAGCTTACCCGTTAAAGTGTTACAGCCTTGATAAGTCACATTGAAGTTCTGATCAATTACTAATTCAGGTTTAGCTGGTAGCGCATCAACAGGCTGAGTGTGACCGTCAATTGCACTTACTGCCCAAGTGCTAGGTAGTGCGGCAACGTCTTTAGGGGTTGTGCTACAGCCAGTTAATAGTGATGCCAGTAAAAAAGTACCAAAAAAAATCTTTTTCATTATATTTCTCGTGTCGTACAGCAAGAAAAGTGCGTTAGATATAGATTATGACAACGATGAAACAGACAACGGTCAATGGTCTGATATGTATAAAGTCACGCAGTGATGTTTTGTGTCTTGCTAACTTAAGTAGTCATATGAACAGTAAAGCTCAGCAGGGTGTGAAGTGTGACAAATAACCGTAAAAATGTAAACGGCATCCTTTTTTTATTTGTATATTTTTGTGTATTCATAAAAATGTTAATACGTGTAGTAAGAAGGATGAAAATTAATGCAGAACATCACATTGAGTTCACTTGCTGGAGAGCAATAGATAACACTGTCAAAAGTTGTATGTGTGGACGTAACTGCGTCGAACACATACAAGAACTGAGCAATGAAATCCTTCTCATTTAGTATTGTTTGTAAAACCAAACTCTGCAATATCTCCCCCCTTTTTTAGACTAATTATGCTTACGTTCTTCTTTAACAAAAAACTCGCATATTTTTAGCCAAGCATTGCTACAATGCTTGGCTGTTTTTCAAAGTGAATAGAATCATGTTTCAACAAGAGCACGTGATCAAACTGGCTAATATGAAAATGCCATTTGGTAAGTATGCAGGTCGGGTGTTGATTGACTTACCTGAAGAATATTTATTGTGGTTTGCTAATAAAAAACAGTTTCCCTCGGGAGAGTTGGGTGATTTAATGCAGCTCTGTTTAGCTCTCAAGATTGAGGGCTTAGATTCTGTGGTGAGACCTCTTAAGTATGGAAACTACCCCAAAGATTTATAATTATGCCCGTGTAAGTACCACCAAGCAGTTACAAGGTGTGGGGTTAGAAACGCAGCAGCAGAAAAGCATTCTTGAAAATTTATCGCTAGAGTATGGTCTTCCTATTCATGATGAAAACTTTGTTGATCATGGAGTAAGTGCATACCACGGAAAGCACAAAGAGGGAGCGCTTGGAATTGTGCTCTCTCGCATCGAAAGTGGCGAAATTCCTACGGGTAGTATTTTGGTTGTGTTTTCTCTAGATCGCCTTTCGCGAGAAACTGTTAATGTCGCTATGGAGCAATTACTTAGGATCATTAATCAAGGTGTGCGTGTATATACGCATATTGATGGCAAGTTATTTGATGCCAAGAGTCAACATCTAACAGCAGATCTTATTGTTTCGTTAATTACTATGCAGCGAGCTAATGAAGAATCTGAAACCAAATCAAAGCGAACTATTGCTGCTTCCAAGATTGCTTTAAAGCGTTGGAAAGAAACATGTCAACCACAGGGTGCTCTTGGGCGCACACCATTTTGGATCGATCAACGTACAAACACGTTTAACATTAATGCTGAAGGTGTAAAGAAAGCGATAGAAATGCGGATCACTGGCTATGGTGATTTGAAAATTAAGCAGTATTTGGATGCTAATTTTGAATATAAACCAACAAGACGGAAGGGTAAGATAAAACAATCCGATTCATGGGACTACATTGCCATCAGTCAATTATGGGGAAAACGATCATTGATAGGTGAGAAAACTTTTACTATTGAAGGTGTTCCCCATGTGATGGAAAACTACTATCCACCGCTAATTGATGATAGTACATTCTTAAAGCTCCAAATTTGTAAAAACAAAAAGCAAGGAAGAGATACTGGAAGTGGCAAGATTGCATTATTGAAAGGTATTGCTCGTTGCGGTATTTGCGGTGGCGCAATGGTCTTTATGGATAAAGGTGGTGACAGAGTCAGTTATGTTTGTAATTTGGCGTTGAAGGGCGAGCATGATCGAGAACTCTATAATGCTAATATGTTGGATTTTTTAACTCTGGAGATTTGTAAAGATACTTACCTTACTGTATCTGACAATACGGATAATATTTCTGAGGAGCATGAGAAGTTACAGCTTGAAATAGAGTTGAGTGCAGAACAAGAAAACCGAGACAAATTGTTTGAAATTAGCCTAAGAACACCCAAAGACTCATTTTTTAAACTTCTCGAAAACAGTGAAAACAAAATTGATAAGCTAAAAGCAAAGTTGGATGCTCTTGAAAATGATAATATTGTATTAAATGCAGATGAGTTGGCAAGCTTGCAGGAAGTTTTCGATGATGATATCCGCACAAACTACCTACACCCCGAACGGTATGTAATCCGCAATAATCTCTATCGTTTTATTTCTTCAATTACTTTAAGCCGAAGGTTTGAACCCTGCTGTGATGCAAAGACCAAGTTTGCTAATTGTGTCGACATCACTTGGCACTTCAAAAATGGTCAAAAGAGAAGACTTGCGATGTTGCCATACGAGTACACAAAGGCTAAAAGTGGTAGTAAAGGGCTTTATTTACCCTTTATGTATATATATGGCAGCAAGAACTTTATTGACGTGAAAGATGGTGAGCAGCTTTTATCTGATATTTTGAAAAAGCTTCATGAATTAGATCTAACAAAGAGCTTGTACCCAAGCAAAGGGCAGTATAAATGGAATCAACGTTCTTTAGAATGTGGAAATACTTATGGAGTGCCATTGGATGAGGCCTCATTTTTAGACCCGGAAACACGGCTGTTTGAGTTTGGCGGTATGAATACTGAAAAAACAACTTCTTTAAATTATATTTCCATGATGTATAACCATCAATGGAAAGGGGAAAAGTTGGCGTATGATTATCCGTTGTCAAAATTTAATAATTTAGCTCGAAGATTTAATTTAGTTGAAAGTGAAAAATTCTTGGAATTCTTACAGGATAATCGCTTCGATCAAGAACTTTATTTATCACTCGACTTTTTGATGTCGTAGATATTTTATTGATTCTACTTACTTGAGGTTTTACTCATTTTCGAACAATTGTGATTGGTATGGAAAGGAAGTAGATATTATTAAACCTCAGGGTATTATTAATGCCACTACAGTATCAAAAGCGGTGAAAATGCCAACGGCAATACCATGAATTGGTTTTAAACGGTAATTCAATAAATTTGGGGCATGAGTTCACGCCCCAAATATTTTTCGGCTAAAATAATGTTATTAATATAAAAAATAAACACTCACAAAACCTCTATTTTTTTTTTAAAC
>NZ_SSMG01000342.1 GCF_009873615.1 Photobacterium lucens | reverse complement strand
GATGTGAAAGGCGACGATATCCTGCACGCAGATAAAGCGACAGCAACAGTCACCACCAGTTACGGTGTACCACATGAAGCAACGGCAACCACTGAAGAGCATTATTCTGTAGGTATCGAAGCGACCATCAAGATCACCAATATTGGTGGTGATGGCGTTATCAACGAGAAAGAATCTCACAGTAAAGTGCCAGTAACCGGTACGGTGGGCGGTGATGTTAAGCCGGGCGATACCGTAACGGTTCACATTGGTGGCCATGATTACACAACCAAAGTAGGTGGTGATAAGACGTGGACGGTGGATGTTGATGGCTCTGCATTGGTTGAAAACAAAGGTCATGATGTTACAGCCAGCGTGACAACCAGCGATGAAGCCGGTCACCACGCTAGTGCGCATGATGATAAGCCATACGATGTGGACACGAGTATCAATGCCAGCATCACTATCGATACGATTGCCCATGATGATGTGGTTGATGCTACAGAATCTCACCAAAAACAAACCATCACAGGTACTGTGGGTGGCGATGTGAAGGTGGGTGATACGGTAGAAGTCACCCTTGATGGCAAATCACTAGGCACAACTAAAGTCGTGCAAGGTGCGCATGGTTTAGTGTGGTCACTGGATGGTGTTGATGGTAATACGTTATTAACTGCAGGCGTGGACAAAGTAGAAGCGTCTGTAACGGCAGAAGATAAAGCGGGTAACACGGCAACAGCTCATGCAACGCACGATTACTCTGTAAAAGTCGAAGCGGCGATCACCATTAATCCAATTACTGGCGATAACGTGATCACCCAAAAAGAAGGTCATGAGCCACAATTACCTATCACAGGTACGGTAGGTAAAGACGTTGAGCCGGGTGATACGGTTACGGTTACTGTTAATGGTCACCAATACACGACGACAGTCACGTCAGATAAGACGTGGACAGTCGATGTGAAAGGTGACGATATCCTGCACGCGGATAAAGCGACAGCAACAGTCAC
>NZ_SSMG01000341.1 GCF_009873615.1 Photobacterium lucens | reverse complement strand
AATATGATTCAATACACCCTTACATCAAAAAATTAAGTTGTTTTAATTTTATTCTATTGTGGAAAGTAAGAGATGAAAAAATCATCTAAAAATCGCAAGTTATGGTATTTCCATAAACATGAACAGCGCAATGACACCAGACTGAACAAACGATTGAAGTCTAAATAATGCGCGGGTTTAACTTACGTTGATAGCTCGTATAGATGGCTTATCAACGTAAGAAAATACCCTTAATCAAGCACGTTAGGAGTATCAAATCGGTAAGGGGGAGCAAAGGGTTTTACGCCTTTCTCACGGTATTTCTTCAAGCTCATTAGTTGCTTATAAACAATGTAATAGCGATTGATATTAGTCACATAGACGATGGGCTGTTTACCGATATGTTTTCTCGTTACAATCTCTACATTATTGAACCAAATATCAGGGTTATAACCACTTTCTTTAGCATAGCGACGCATTTTTCGAATATTACCAGGACCTGCGTTATAAGATGCTAATGTCATGTACATTCTATTGTCATAATTAAGGCGATTATCATCTAAGTAATTGTTTTGAATGTAACGCATATATTTAATACCTGCGTGAACATTGTTATTAGAATTATATATATTTGGAATATCAATATATTTGTCACGGGCGGTACTTGGTAATACTTGCATGATACCAACGGCACCTTTATTTGACACTTTATGCTGATTTAACCCCGACTCTTGGAAGCCTTGTGCCATCATCATCAAATAATCAAAGTTATATTCAGAGGCGTACTTGTAAAACAGATCAGCCTTTGTATTACGTAGTAATGGAGAAATTGCATGGGCTATGCG
>NZ_SSMG01000340.1 GCF_009873615.1 Photobacterium lucens | reverse complement strand
TAATTGATAGTAAGAGCCGTATATATTGTATCACTTTTATTTTTTTTAAAATAACTGCGAACTTTATTTAATTCGGATTCTTTTAATAAACAACCCAAGGAGCTTTTATGCTTTGCAATGCCAAAAATAAAGATGGCAGCTTATGCACTGAGTTAGGTGCAGGTAGAAATAATCGTTGCTATAAACATGGTGGGGCATCTACTGGGCCTATAAGTGAATTAGGTAAATTGATAAGCTCTCGTAATGCATTTAAACGCTTTCCTAATTGGTTCTATTTAAACATTGTTGATGATTCATACATATCAAGAGCAGACAAGGCTTTTATAGATTTAGATATCTTAATGGATAGTGATATTATTCAATGGCATAAAGTGTTTGATGTAGTGGATAAAAATCAGATACCACTTGAAACTATGAAATATTTTTTATTTGAAAAATATGGTTCTGATGCTTTGTTAATAATACAAACAGCACTTGACAAATATTACCAAGAAATGGATTACCAGCACTTTAAGTTTCATGTGTATCAGCCGCAGTTTCAGTTAGATGATTACTATCAAGTAATAACACGACCACAAAGCCATTTTTTAGATAACTGGATGAAGACACATGACACCTGGTAAGAGTTAGTAACATAAGTAAGTAATTTAATGAGTGCGCACTCACCTTTATTTAATATTTTAAATTACAAGCTTATGACCATTAACTTTCAACCATTCCTTATGCTCAAGGTAATCAGGCATTACTCGTTCAACTTCACGCCAGAACTGTGGAGAATGATCCATCTGTATCAAATGACACAACTCATGGATAACTACATAATCCACCACTCGATTAGGTGCCATCATAATGACCCAATTAAACTCTAAGTCACCATAAGGTGTACAGCTACCCCAACGGCTTTTAAATGACTTAATTCTAATTACGCCAGTCTCAACACCTACGATATGGGCGTAACGTTCAACCTTCTCTCTTATCTTCTTTTCAGCTTGACGCTTATACCACGATATAAGCCCTTTACGTGCGTATATCCTATGATCGATGTCGTCAGGAAGGGTAATAGCTAAACGCCCCTGAATAAGCCTTACAGACTGGTAATCCCCCGTATTTATCTTTAAGCGATAATTACGACCTAAGTAAGAAAAACCTTCCCCAGAAACAAACGCTTTCTCACGTTTAGGGGGGGCTTGCTCATGAATCGCCAACTTCTCAATAATCCACGTATGCTTACTTTCAACAATTTGAACAATGCGTGACATATCGAGCGCTTTAGGTACCGTGATAGAAACCTCACCTTCAACGACATTAATCGTTGCTGTTTTGGTGCGCTTCGTACGATTAACATTAACCAGATAGCCATTAGCCGCTATTTGCTCAAGTGCTGCTTTATCTGCCGCCATTATTTACCAAACTTTGTTTTTGCTAATTCCATAAAGCGCTCCTGCAAAATATTCACTAGTGATTTATCACCAAATGAACGCATTAGCACCTCACGTTTGATCTCTTTCTTCATTCGCTTTATTTCATCAGGCTTGTTAAAGAAATCAACAATCATCGTCGCTTCATCAAAACGTTCAACTAATGCTTGGCTGGTGGCTTTGACTTCTTCAAAGACATCTTCAGCAACAACACCTTCATTGCTAACCTTCACCACTTCAGCCATCAGAATATTATAAAAAGCGAATTCCGTTGCTGATAAACCAATATCTTGCGCAGCCTGTTTATGCTCACTCGCAATGCTATCGACCATGTGTGATAACAGCTCTAATTGCTGCTCCCATTTACCTGCTGTTTTTTCAATAATGTCACGCAAGCGCAAACTTAATGAGCGGTAATACTCTGGATCATCATCAAGATTAATCGTGATATGGTGCTTAATCGCGCTTTCTATTTCTGACGCTTTCGCCTCATCTGATTTATTGGCTTCTACCTTTTGTTTAAAGTTAGCCGCTAATAAATCGACAGGTGGAATTTTCGGATTAACTCCCGTACTAAAGATATGATCGTCCACCAGCTCACGCACCTTCTCACCTACACCAGATAAGTCCATCCCTGTATCGTGATACATATTTCGAGCATGATTATGAACTTTACCTAACAGCTTTAAATCAGCAATGAAAGGAGCCGCTGCCGCATCAGGTAAAACAATATTCATCTGCTTACCAAATGCCTTAAATGCCATTTCAAACTGGGCTCTTACCACTTCATCTTTAATCGCAAGCACATAATCTTCGATATCATCCCCTTTTACATTTTTGAAAAAGGACATCGCTCTTGTATGAGTCGCCTTTAACTTAGGGATTTCATCTTTTAAGCTTTGATATGTTCCTTCAACATCATCACTACTAAATAGCTGTAGAGCTTCAGTAAGGTAGCCAGATAACCCATAATAATCGACAACGTAGCCACAACTCTTCCCTTTATAAGTGCGGTTCACACGGGCAATAGCCTGCATTAAAGTATGATCTTGTAGCTTACGGTCGATATACATTACCTGTGCAATCGGTGCATCAAAGCCTGTTAGTAGCATGTCTTTTACAATCAAGAATGCCGTATTATCGAACTTCTTATTTTTCTCTTCCGTTCCGACTTTATCGACACCAAACGGTTTTTTAAAATTCGCTATGACTTTCTTTTGATGTGCCTTATCGGTGTACTTGGCAATGTATTGTTTATCGTTATGATCCCCTGAAATAATGACCTCAGAAGGTGGCGCACCTAATTCATCCAATGTTTGCTTATAAATAGCCGCAGCATGACGACTACCTACCACTATCATTGCTTTAAAACCGTCAGGGCGAATATGTTCACGGTAATGTTTTAATAAGTCCAAACACACCCAACGAATACGAGCAGGCGCTTCACGTACAGCTCGTTCAACGCCATACTTTTTCTTAATCTCTTTTTGCTCTTCTTTTGAGTAATCACCAAAGAATTCATCAAACAGCTTATCTAGCGATTCCCCCGCTACTTCCGTTTTAACTTCTCGGCCTTCATACAACAAACGAACAGTCGCACCATCATCAACAGCTTCATTAATCTTGTACTGATCAATATAACCACCAAACGCTTGAGACATCTTCTGTGTCTTAAGTAGTGGAGTACCAGTAAAACCAACCTTAGGCGCATTAGGTAGCGCAGCGTTAATCGTCATAGCTAAACCACCAAACTGGGTACGGTGTGCTTCATCCGCTAAGACAATGATCTTTTCACTTGGGTTTAAGCCACTAAAACTGGATTTCCCGTTTTCTGTTAGCTCTTTCTCCAAATCAACAAACTTTTGCACCATCGCTGTCACAAGATCAGAACTATCTTTTTTCAACAATGCTTTTAACGACTTCACCGAATCAGCGTTATAAACCGTTTCACCTTGTGCATCACGAAACGTATTAGATAGCTGCTCATCGAGTTGGGTACGGTCTGTAATAAATACCAACTTATATTGTTTAAGCGCTTCATCTCGACGCATCTTTACAGCCAGCATTACCATCGTCAGAGACTTACCACTACCTTGGGTATGCCATACAACACCAGATTTATCCTGACGAGTCTCACCCGTTTTAAGACGCTCGATAACCTTATTCACCGCACGATATTGCTGATAACGAGCGACCTTTTTGATCATGCGACCGTCATCAGTTTCATAGATAACAAAGTTCTGCAAAATATCGAGGAAGCTAACAGGGTTAAATACACCTGCAAGCAGTCGTTGTTGAGCTGTAATACCCGAAGAGCTCGGCAATTCAATATCAAGGGCTGACGGTTCAAACTGATGATGCTCAGATACAAAACGTTCTAAGTCCCATTTACCTTGCTCAATACGTAGTTGAAGGGCTTGTGCTTCTAATTGTTCATCAGTAAATGGATAGGCATCTTTCCAATCACCATAATGCTGAGCGTTAGAGCTGATTGTGCCTATCTTAGCTAAATCACGGCAACTCGATACCATTAATTGGTTATACCAAAATAGGCGCTCCGCCCCTTCGTTATCTTCAGGGTGGCGTAAATTCGCATAACGTCTTAGCTGATCGATACCCGCAGACATAGGGCTCGTAATATAAGGGGATTTACATTCAATGATCGCCAATGGAATACCATTCACAAAGCAGACGATATCAGGAATGATGCTTTGATTAACACCTTCCACTTTAAACTGGTTCGTACACAAGAACTCATTCTTTTCAGGGTTTTCAAAGTCAACCAACTTAACCGTTTGACCTTTGCGCCCTTTCCCTAAATCTTGTTCAACCGAAATGTAATCCACCAGCATGTGATAAATAGCATGGTTATATTCCATCAACGCTGCAAAGTGAGGGTGGGTAATATCTCGTACGACTTTGCGTAAGTTCTCTTCACTGATCCAAGGGTTAATGCGTTTAATCGCAGACGACAAACGTTTGACTAATATGACATCTTTCAAGTAGGTACGCTCAGGTTCACCTTCTTCAAAATAATCAGGTGACAGCTTGTTGCCATGAATATATTCCCATCCCATACTAATTAATTGGGCAATAGCTGGCGCTTCTACTTTATTAAATTCGTCCTGATTCATCGTCTACGTCTTTACCATCAGATAATTGTGTCTGATTTTACCGACAATCTTGTTTGAAAACATTGATTAGTAATCACCTGCCTGCATATTTTTCTTTTTTAGGTAAATTCCCCCCCTCCCGAGTGATTTTTGTATTTGGCATTATTCCTACCGCCAACTGGTGGCACATTGATAATACAAATAGAGGAATAAGATAATGGATCAACACGATTGGGATAACTACTCATGCCAACTCAACCCAGAACATGATGCTTATTGGCAAAGTCGAGGTGAAGATGAACGCCCAGATGATTGGGAAGATCAATTAGAAGATGACGAATAAATCTAAGCTTAATATGTAGCGATACATCGCTGTATCGCTACAAGATACAATAAGAATGGTACATCAATGAAAGATATTAATTTGATCAACGATCTTTGTGCTCAACATAAGCGCTTTAAAGACATTGAGAATGAATCAGCGACAGTGGTAACAACACCTGAAAATCATTACTTAGTTATACGTTTAGACGGCATTAACCTTAGTCGAATCTATTTGAAAAACGATATTGTAAATAAAAAATTCAAAATGATACTGGCAAAAGCAGTACAGCAAACTTATTACCGTCTACACCGTAAAAGTCCAACAAATGCTCAACAAATCTTTCTCGCAGCATTCATGGCATCGGATGAAGTTTCTTTTATTTTAAACACGTATGATAACTACTACGATGACCGTATATTAAAAATAGTAACGACATTAGCATCAACACTCAGCTTTCTCTTTACCAAAGAAGGTATACATCACAGTTTAGAATCTGAGCACACAATATACGGTGCATTCGATGGCAAGCCTTTAATCTTAAAAGATAAACAACAAGTAAAAGACTATATCGCTTACCGCTCTGCTATTTATTATCGTAATACAATGGGAAAAGAGTTGCGCTTAAATGGTGTGTCTGACAATGAACTTTACAATGAGCATAACCACAATAATCTCAGCTACTATCAATCAAAATATCAAGAATTGAACCTTAATATAGAGTCAATGAAAAAAAGCTGTACCGTGTTTGTTCCTTGCATTGATGACGATAAAAAATTAAAGCCAATAAAAAATAGATCATTAGTAAAACTCATTGAGCTTTACAGCAACAGCATCGATAAATTTGAAAACTATTTAGCGGATAGAAACCAATAAACAGGCATGGGTGTTGTACGCTTATAAAGCGTACAACCTCATTATTATTTTGATAAAAAGTGCTGGTGGCAATGATACTGATAATATTGAGTATATTGGCTAAAAACTCGCTTCCAAATAGCAGTAACATCAATATCTGAACCAAACTCTCGTTCAATTCTCTTTATTTCCCCCACTAATAGAGCATCAACCCCAAGCGCCATCTTTGATAGTAATAAAAGATGGTTTCTCCAAGCAAAATTAATGGATTCAGAAAAAGCATCAACAAAAGAGCGTAGCTTCTCTGCAGAAGGAAGATCTTGTTGTTTAAACCATTTCTTCAACACATTGTATTGAGCATCTTTTAATGTTTCTACTGTACCTTCTTTTTGATTAATTGGAATAAACGAGGCCAGTTGTCGGTTACTCACATCAATATCATTTTCATCTAAAATACACCGTATGACTTCCCAACAAGAATGAAAACACGTTTCATTATTGTCAGGTTGAGTATAGCGATCCATGATTCTGCAAATAGCACTATGTACAGGTTTATTATCAGCATCAACGCTGAGTACATTGTTAACTTCTAAATAACCAATGTCATAACAAGCAATGCAATTCAGCAAAAAATCAAATTCAAATTTATACACATTCTCAATTAATTCTACTTTTTGACTCTTAGTCAAAGCTTGCACATCTATATCCTGCAATATTTGCTCAACAGTTATTAAAATAGGTTCATCCAATTGAGTATATTGCTGATAAAAAGAATGTAACCTTTTTTCCCAGTATTGTTGTTTATCCGAGAAATACGTTTCACCTGCATGAAATTTCTTTTTGTTTTCTTCATAAAATACAATTTCTTGCTCGCAACGTTGGCTAACAAAATCGACGAGTTTTTTATAGTGCAATAATTCTTGTTGATTAACGTCAGAATCGTTTTGCAATTCTTGATACATCAACAATAACCCTAACCAACCAGATGCATTCGAGTTAACGGCTAAAGCTCTATCTACCAGTGGGTACTTATTAGGAAGCATGAAATTTAAAAGTACATTAGATGACTTCTTCATCGCTTTGGTTAACTTTAAAAATATTCTTTTACCTACACCATGTCGATGTATGTTATCTAACGAGCTAGGTGATATTTCGGGAATAGATGCATCTTGCTGACGTACTAGCTGATACCATGTTTTGGCATCATGTTTGATATTTAAAAAGGCATAGATTTCTTTGACTGGTGGTAGAAATTGATTGTTACGTCCATCTTCAACTTTAAATTTATTATCTTTGGTAATACGTAGGGCTTCTTGTTTTTCCAGCTCTTCAAACTGCTGCTTATCTGATTGTGTATTATCCATTGTCACAACATAAACCTTTAAACATTTTGCGGGTACAGAAACAAAAACACCTTCATCATGTGAAGGTGTTTTGTTAAATATCAGTCTACGTTAACACGGACTTTGCCTGTTAGTAGATCTTGCATTAAGGCTTTTTTAATAGCGTTTAACTGAGATACTTTCTTTACTTTCTCATTTAAATAATAATCAATAGAATCTATCTTATTCACAATCATCTTTTGTTCTGTGATACTTGGTATTGGAAATTGTAATTGTTTAATTGTAGGTCCGGTTACAACTTGGCGCCCACCATCAGATACCATTTGATTTAATTGCAAGGTAACAGATGGCCCATTAACAAGTTGATACATTAGATACTTAGAATCAACCTTACTTTTATCTGTTGATATTCTCATTAGATTAGAGGACATAATCCAACCAATGGCCTCTTTAGGAATTACAACTGAACGGCCTACATCTGCCACTCGCGAAAAAACCAAGTCTCCTTCGGAAACACTGTAGCCACTCAATTCTCTAGCTTTTTCATTAGTAACAAAATAAATATTTTTTGTTTCTAATTTACCTACGCCAAGATTCTGAATATTAATTACAGGAACTCCTTTCTCTTTAAAGTCACTAGATTTTAAAGAAGAACCAAAAGGGCCTGTTTTTAATACTGGCTTACGTTTTTCAGACATGTCGTCTAATGTCCAAACATCCCACCCCTTTGGAATACGCCCTACAGGAGAATCTTTAAACTCAGTATGTGGCTTTCCATCAATACCGATACCACGGGTTAACAACTCTTGCATCATGCCTGTTTTTAGGTCTTTTAGCTTGTTGATTTGTGCCTGTGTTTTTTCAATCACATCGTCAACAGACGTCAGAATCGCTGCAATTTTTTGTTGTTCAGGCTTACTTGGTGTAACTATCTCTAAATTTTTCACATCAGATGAGTTTATTGCTGGATAATTAGATCCAACAACAAGAGCATCAATCTGTCGTGAGATATCATCAGATAAAATCGCATTAAAAAGAAAAGAATTATTATTACCATTCTTTGCTCTAAGTACAGCAAAACCAGTAGAAGCAATAAAATTACTTCCTTTAGCCTTAAAATGTGCGAATGACTTTAAATTCGGTCTTACTGTTGACATTAATACATCATCAAATTGTACCTTTTTCCTCGCTCTACTAGGAGCTTCCGAAAAACTAACTTCATTATTAGGAAGTACAACTTTACCTGTGGATACAGATCCAATATCTATATAGCTAAATTTATAATTAGGATTAGTGGATCCTTTTAATGTATCTTTATCTATGTCAGCTAAAGTAGATAACAAATTATAAGTCCACCCTTTGGGTAATTGATTACTCATAACCCAGTTCCTTCAAGTAACCATGCATCACTTGTTCGGCGTCAGTGACCTCTGCATCTAATTGATATAATGATACTTGGTACTTATCCCACCAGCGTTCTAATTGGCTAATCACCTTCGCATCAACCTCATCGCAAGCCGCTTCAACCACAGTACGGATATGTTCTTTACGCTCAATCTCAGCTTTAAAAATAAAGTAGTTATCATCTTTGCGATCAAACACCGTTGATACATCAAAGCCGTTTAAGATTTCTTCTTCAATATAATCATCTTGGACTTCACGTACAGGCACACCACCATGAAGTAGTGCACGAACATCAAAGATTTCTGCTGGTGGCGAAGTATCAGCGTAACGACGAATATTTAAGTTGAAATCGTTCTCTGCAATTTCAGAGTAAGGTACTATTTTTGAGTAACGTTTGATGTCTTCAAAGTTATTGAAGGTAGTAACAATTTTGGCTATGTCTTGTTCACGCAGTTTGTTCTGGTTTTTACCTTCTTGGAACTCTAACTCGCCATTAATGAACAGCACTTTACCTTTACGGTCACTTGGCTTGTTCTTGTTAATAATCAACATACAAGCTGGAATACCTGTACCGTAGAATAAGCCTGATGGTAAACCGATCACCGCTTCCAGTAAGTCATCTTCTAACATGCCTTGGCGGATCGCCTTTTCACTAGAACCACGGAATAACACACCATGCGGCATAACAACGCCTACCATGCCCTCGGCATTAGTACTGGCAATCATGTGTTGTACGAACGCTAAATCACCCGCATCTTTAGGTGGTGTGCCATAAGGGAAACGACCAAAGCCATCGTTATCACATTCCTCTTTACCCCACTTTTTCAAAGAGAATGGCGGGTTAGCAATAACACGGTCAAAACACATTAACTCGCCCGCTTGAGTATGCTGCGGCTCACGTAGGGTATCACCTTTACGAATATCAGCATTGAGGACACCATGTAAGAACATATTCATCTTACAGATAGCCCATGTGTTTAGGTTCATCTCTTGCCCGTACAGCGACAAGTTCGATGCATTCTCGCCATGCTTAGCAAGGTAGTTACGCATTTGGATCAACATACCGCCTGAGCCTGTTGTTGGATCGTAAATACGCATTCCCGCATGAGGCTTTAACAATGCCACCAGCAGTTGTACCACTTCAGATGGGGTGTAGAATTCACCACCTTTTTTACCTGCGCTATCAGCAAACATCTTGATCAGGTATTCGTAAGCTGTACCTAGTAAATCTGGGCGCTCAAAGTCGCTATTGCGTAAGCGGTGTTGGCTAAAGTGCGATAACAAATCACGTAATTTCTTATCAGACAGCTTATTTTTGATGTTGAAGTCGATAGTAACCAATACCCCTTCAAGGCTTGGGTTGTATTCTTCAATCTCTTCTGTCGCTTTGTTTAGGCCAGCACCAATATCGTGCTTTAAATCTTTCAGTACATCCCAACGTGCATTAGCAGGAATAAAGAAAGTATCATCATACTCATCTTCATCTTGTGCCAATTCTTCAGCTTGTTGCTGGGTTTTACCTTTATCAAGGTAGAACTGAATAACCTTCTCTTGCTCTTCTTCAAACGCATCAGACAAGCGCTTTAAGAACATCATACCGAAGATATAATCTTTAAATTCAGAGGCATCCATGTTGCCACGAAGGATATCAGCCGCTTCCCACAGGAACGATTCAAGCTGTTGGAGAGATAAATGATTTGTCATAGCACTTCTTTTAATAGCTGGTGGCACAAGGAAGACACAGTGCCCTAAAGTTGGCAAGATTTTACAGGGAGGAAGTAGGTTCAACAATGCGTAAAATTAAGTAACTGTCGCATAGTGAAAGATAAGTGCTTCTGAATTAAAGCCCCCACGATTATGATGGTTACATTTTTATGCTATCACATTAAGGATATGATCCGATGGCTACTATAAGTATCAGTAAAAGCGCTATTTTTGAACTAATCATGGCGGCATTAGAAGCCTATGCGATAAAACACGACCGTGAATCAAAAGTGGCTATTGAAACCTTTGCTCACCTATGGGGCTCTCACAACAAGCGACTTCCATTTAAGTGTAACGTTGAGCATATTTCTGTTGAAACATCAGCCAAAAGACGACGAGATAGTGTTTCAACACAATATATTTCATTAGATCTAAAAAAAGATATCGCTAGAGTGTTTGGCGAGGGATATAACCATTTAGGTAATTTTCATACTCACCCTTACTTTAAAGATGAAGATAAAAAGGACAATAAATATACAGCCAATAAAATCCGAACAGAAAAGTTATTTAATTTTAGCGACCAAGACCACCTTAGCGAAATCAATGAGCCAACTATTAAAGTTGGTAAACATTCTTTTTCTGTTGCTTTGGTAATGACCGTATTCTCGATGGAAAGAGCAGATGACCGCGCTGATGGATATATTGATAGTAACCTTTACGAGTTATCGCTTGGTAACATCAAACTATGGTTAAAAGCACAAGTTTTTGAACATAAAGAGAAGTTATGCCTAACAGATGACGAACTCAACGATTTTTCAATATATGGACTGGACGCATCTAGTTATGATGATCATGACACGCTTCCTATACCTATAACCACGGATATAGATTGTGACTTTTTGTATTCGGGCACTTACCTAGAAGGATTTGGTCGCCTTGTGATTGATGATAAAGAAGCAACCTATAAAGATACTAAATCAGCAGAAAAACGTTTTTACCATTCTGTTTAATAAATTGAACCATCTGTATTAACAGTCTTAAACAATTAAAAGCTAATGGAATAACGCAAATAGCGAGTTAATATCATGGATGATTTATCTTTATTATTGAAATCATTGTTGCAACCCTTACTTTCTGAATTAGAAGCAGAATCAGCCTTAGTTAACACTAGCTATCCTAACTTACTAATTGACTTCGGAGCTGAACTCGCCGTTGGTACAGCCTACATTGATTGCTATCAAATAGAGCCTAGACTTGAACTCCTTGTACGTGAACTGCCCAAATCATTGCTTTATTGGTTATGGTGGAACTCGCCATGCAGTGAAGGAATTACAAGCGCTAAAAACATTTCAGAATTCAATGATTGGCATGAAAAAGTAAACGATGACGAGATATTTAGTGGTGTTGAACACCTTCTGATAACGGCATTAAGACCGATGGCATATCATGCGTTCGTTGAATACTGTAATACACCTAGAAAAGAAAAAGAGCCAACTATTGAATCTCATTTAGCTTCTGATATCGCTCAAACGATACGACAAACAGTTGACGGCTACTTTGATCAACCAAGTTGGACATATATCGGTGATGAAATTAACAAATTAAGGTTATCCACTGAAGTAAAACATAACTTAAAGCCAATCTTAACTCTTGTCGCTCAAGAAGCTGTACATGCCATCTTATGTGGATTTGCAGGCAATATAGCTTTAGGTTCATCACCAAAACAGAAATATCACATTTTAACAAGAGACGGTTCCCAAATAGGTAGCATGGGCGACTATCTAATTGAAGAGTTTGATAAAAGTGATAATACAAAACCAGTCATTTACTGATATGTATTGTATTCAAAGAGAAGCCAGACATTAAATTGCTGGCTTCTATCTACATCTCAACCAAATAGCGAGATAACGTTACTCACTTCATTCGCATTCAATTTAGCTTCCCAACGCTCAAGTGCTATACGCTTCTCTTTAAAGTAATCATAGCGGTCATAGTGCTTAGAACTAACATCATTCATTGAGTGGTTTTGAATACGATCTCTTATCTCTTTTGATATACCCAGCTCCCCTGCTAATGTCTTCACTGTGCGACGTAAATCCCTTGGCACAAACTTATTAAACTCAGTATCTACACAAAATTTACGGATTTTTCTGGATAGATAGTTTGGGTCTAAATGCCCTGATGCACTATCTCTGGGGAAAAGGTAAACACTATCACCGCTGATCTCTTTTAATCGGCATAATAGTGAGTATGCTGTATCAGTTAAGGGGATTAAATTAGCCCTGTAGTTTTTTGAAACTTCACCAGCAATTTCAAATGATGCGTTATCAAAATCAACACAATCCCAACGGGTAGCCATCACTTCATAAGGACGCTGCCCTCCTAAATGAACGCAGAGCTTAATTAAGATATGAATATCTTCCTCAAAATACAGCCCTGATTCATTGCTAAGTAACAGATAGAGTTCATCCCATTTTAACCAACGTTCACCAACCCTATCAGCATGTGATTGTTTAGGTACTGGTGTCACTGGATTAAATGTCACATTAAATAATGTCTCAGTACACATTTTGGCAGGGTCATTATCATGTTTCAGTGCATGATTAAATGCAGCATGTAGGTAAGATCGAACCTTGTTACTTTGAGAACTCGCACCTCGTTGTATCATCTTAGCTAAAACCATTTTGATATCATGAGGTGTAACATCTTTAGCTTTTGTTGCTGGTGGAATTACCGGATAAACATCAGCTTGAATAGCCTTTCTTACACGTTCACTAGTACGCTTACCATCTAGCACCATTTGCTTAATATAACTATCAACCAACTGTTCTAAACAACCCAACTTATTTTCTAAGCTCTTTAATCGTTCTATTTCTCTCTCAGCTTGCACTTTTGCTTCACGTTCTTTTTCTAGCACTTCCTTTGGATTGAGCCCTTCTTTCAACATCCCACCGTAGGTTTGAGCTAACGTACGTGCATTATCTAATGACATCTGCGGGAAAGCACCCAATTGGATGAAATGGCGTTGTCCTTCTATAAAGAAACGAAAAACGAAAACTTTCGAGCCAGCAGAAGAACCACGAATACCTAAGCGACCACACCCACGCTGATTAGTCTTATCCCATAAATATTCACAAGATTTATCTGTTTTAAAGCCTTTAATTTTCGTAACCGTCAGCATTACAACCTCATATAAAGCATGGCGCAAAAAACTGGTCTAAATTTACGTAAAAACTAGTGCAGTAACTAGTGTAGTTAGTGACGTAATTAGTGCAGTTAGCGCGAAATAGTATGCTAAGCAAAGTAATACTACAAAACACGATAATCAATATAAGATTTTGATTTAGAAAGACTATTAAAGATAATGAATCGAAATTAGTTTAAATAAAACATTGCTTTATTTCGACTCCTAAGGGGAAGGCCACTGGTTCGACTCCAGTAGGGAGCGCCATATTATGAAAGCCAGCCGAAAGGTTGGCTTTTTTCATATATAACACACTGATATCCTATTCATTGATCTAAGTACCCCCTTATTATATTCACCACAAAAATAGCATTAAAGCACTCATTCACCGCTAAGCAAAAACCTCACTCAGCTTTGACAAAGTTCGATATTTTCCTGTTTTAAATCAGAGTAATCTAAGTATAAGAAGATCATTTTGAAACATAAGCTTACAGTATTTGAACGGTGTTTTTATTGCTTTAAGTATATACTAGTTGCACTTTATAACGTTAATGTTATAAGCATATTTAGGACGTCTTTATGAAAATGAAATTAGCCTCAATTATTGTTTCAGCAGCACTTCTTGCTCCAGCTGCAGCTATGGCTAACACACCTGTTCAACTTTCTGTTCCTGGTGTTAATTTACCTTCAGGTAATGTTACAGGTGCTCGCTTAAACGTTTTATACGGACACACTAGTTCAGTGACAGGTGTGAACTTCTCTCTATTAGGCCTTTCTGATATCGATACGTTTAAAGGTTTAAACTTTGGTTTAGCATTTGGTGTGAACCGTACTCGCTCAATGATGACAGGTCTTGAGTTCGGTCTAGCTAACTGGAACGACGGCAATGCAAAAGGTGCTGACTTTGGTGCAGTAAACTACACAGGTGGTAACTTTACTGGCGCACAATTTGGTACGTTTAACTATGCTGGCTCACTAAATGGCCTCCAGTTTGGTCTAGTAAACGCAACCGATCATATCAATAAGGGTATTCAGATTGGTCTAATTAACTACGACAAATCGGGTACTTTCGTAAGCAAGAGCTTACCTGTATTCCCTATTGTGAACGCACGATTCTAATTCATTCGCGTAAACAAGAAAGCCTCGCACTTACCCGTAAACAGGTGTAATGCGAGGCTTTTCTTTATTAAATAGCAGGTATAAAAAAACCTCGCTTACGCAAGGTTTAAGAATTTGGTGGAGCTAAGCGGGATCGAACCGCTGACCTCTTCGCTGCCAGCGAAGCGCTCTCCCAGCTGAGCTATAGCCCCA
>NZ_SSMG01000339.1 GCF_009873615.1 Photobacterium lucens | reverse complement strand
GCGGGGGCCGGATTTGAACCAACGACCTTCGGGTTATGAGCCCGACGAGCTACCAAGCTGCTCCACCCCGCGTCCGATTTTTATCGAAAGGAAACAAACACGTTATCTCCTTTCGAGGCTGCGCATTATACGACTAAAATTTACTGATGCAAGGGTTCTGAAGAAAAAAAAGAATTTTCTTTTTTAAGTGCTGATTTAAGCATCAAATTGTAAAAATATTCTCTCGATAGTAGCGTAATTCATCAATTGAGTCGCGAATATCATCTAGCGCTAAGTGGCTGCCCTTTTTACTAAAACCATCTAATAGCTCTGGTTTCCATCGACGGGTTAATTCTTTTAGCGTACTCACATCTAAATAGCGATAATGGAAGTATTGCTCAAGCTCTGGCATGTGCTTATACAAGAAGCGACGATCTTGACCAATACTGTTACCACAGATAGGTGAAACTCCTTTAGGCACCCATTGTTCTAAAAATGCGATGGTTTGCGCTACCGCTTGTTGCTCGGTTACGGTGCTTTTACGAATGCGATCAACTAAACCACTATTCGTGTGTGTGTTAGTACACCAGTCATCCATTTTTGCGAGCTCTTCTTCCGATTGATGAATCGCAAGTACTGGCCCTTCAGCTAAAATGTTTAGTTGAGGATCAGTAACAATCGTCGCTATTTCAATGATTTTATGGGTTTCTGGATCTAAACCTGTCATCTCCAGATCGATCCAAATAAGATTCTTATCGCTGATTGTCATTCGATATTGCCTATTTTGTGACTAAACCATGTATGATAATACCGAAAGCTAACCAAACTGAACGATATTCTTGTGGCAAAAAAGAAAAAGCTAACTAAAGGTCAGAGTCGACGCGTTCGCTCAAACCAAAATAAACGCCTAAATCGCGATAAAGATGAAGTCCAATGGGATGAAGCCCTATTGGAAAGTGCGCGTGAAGGGCTCGTGATCACGCGCTTCGGTCAACATGCTGATGTGGAAGATCCCGAAACAGGCATTATTCACCGATGCAACCTTCGTCGTAGCATCCAAAGCCTCGTATCTGGCGATCGCGTAGTATGGCGTCCTGGTGTAGAAACCCTGCAAGGTATTGCCGGAGTGGTTGAAGCCGTGCATGAGCGTCAATCCATGCTAACTCGTCCTGATTACTATGACGGTGTAAAGGCCGTTGCAGCCAATGTCGATCGCATTGTGATTGTGTCAGCAATTTTACCTGAGCTATCTCTAAATATTATCGACCGCTACATTATTGCCGCAGAAACTATCGGTATTAAACCGCTTATTGTGGTGAATAAAGTCGATCTACTTAATCCTGAAGAGCGCAAAGCGGTAGAACAAACGCTTTCTCTTTATGAAAAAATTGGCTACCACGTTCGTTTAGTCAGCACCAATACAGGTGAAGGACTTGATGGCTTAAAACAAGACTTAAAAGATCATACTAGTATTTTCGCCGGCCAATCTGGCGTGGGTAAATCAAGTATGGTGAATGCACTGATGCCTGAAGTCGAAGCGGATGTCGGTGATGTATCTGAAAACTCTGGTTTAGGTCAACACACCACCACAGCTGCGCGCCTGTATCACTTTGCTGAAGGCGGCGATCTAATCGACTCACCTGGAGTTCGTGAGTTTGGTTTATGGCATTTAGAGCCAGAGCAAGTAACTGAAGCCTTTATTGAGTTTGAAGATTATCTTGGTGGTTGTAAGTTCCGCGATTGTAAACACAAAGACGATCCTGGCTGCATTCTTCGTGAAGCCGTTGAGAAAGGCGAGATCAGTGAAGAGCGTTTTAACAGCTATCATAAGATCATTGATAGCATGTCGGAAAACATCGCTAACCGTCAGTTCTCTCGCAATAAACCCGATTAAACACTTACCCTAAGTGCGTATCTCTGCGCACTTAGGGGAGCTCCTTATCCTTTGAATCTCCTCTCAAAAGCGTCTCCACTGATGCAGATAAACTGACTTTCCCTAAAGAGTTAGGTATCATTGCCTGTTCGGGTTATTCTCACGAACATCAAAAGAATAACTAGACTATTGATTAAGTGATATTTTTCGGAAGATTAATTGTGCTAGATAAGATTAAGATTGGTCTGCAATATTGCACACCAAAGCATGCGCTAACGCGTTTAGTGGGAAAACTGGCTTCATTAGAAGGCGGTAAAGTAACCACTGCGATCATTCGCTGGTTCATCAAACAATACAATGTTGATATGGCGGAAGCACGCAATCCCGATCCAGCCGCTTACCCAACTTTTAATGCTTTCTTTGTTCGTGAATTAAAAGATGGCGCACGTCCTATCAATGGCGATGCTCGTATTATTAGTCATCCTGCCGATGCTTGCGTAAGCCAACTGGGTCCAATTAAAGAAGGTCGTCTCTTTCAAGCAAAGGGTCACTACTTTGATGCTTGTGAACTATTAGGTGGTGATAAAGCTCTTGCTGATGAATTCATCGGTGGCGATTTCGCAACACTCTACCTATCACCAAGCGATTACCACCGCGTACACATGCCATGTGACGGTACTCTACGCCAGATGATTTATGTACCGGGTGATTTATTCTCGGTTAACCCGCTAACAGCGGAAAATGTACCAAACCTATTTGCACGTAATGAGCGTGTAGTCTGTATTTTTGATACAGAGTTTGGCCCATTGGCACAAATTCTTGTTGGCGCAACCATCGTTGGTAGCATCGAAACCACATGGGCTGGTACGGTAACACCACCAACAGGTCCAGAAGTACGTCGTTGGGACTACCCAACAACAGGTACAGAAGCAATTGTGCTGAAAAAAGGCGAAGAAATGGGTCGCTTTAAGCTTGGTTCAACGGTGATCAACCTATTCCCGAAAGACACCATCCGTTTTGTAGAAGAGATGAAACCACTACAAACGACACGTATGGGTCAACCTTACGCTGAGCAAATCACCTCAGAGCAATGATTTAACAAGCAATAAAAAAAGGGCTGAACACAGCCCTTTTTATTTTCTTAAATACACGACACGTATCTCAATCGCAGATAGCTTCATTTTCTTACCGCTATTTCACTGAAGATTCAGCGCTACTTCCTAGATCCTAAAATTTTGAATCCGCAAAAAAGATAATCTGATTTTCCTTTCTATCGCATTCGACTTACCATCATACCTAAACAGAATAAACATCGTTATTTCAGATAATAATCTATCCATCTAAACAAGCAGCGCTTTCTCTCAATGACGCAATACGACAAAGGTACTCCCATGATAAAAAAAACATCTGCCCTTCTTTTGGCCCTGCTTGCAGGAACATCTCTATCTGCACAAGCTGCTGACTGGGGATATGGCAATAGCACCGAGCACTGGTCTGACAGTTACCCAACCTGTGGCTTAGGCAAGAACCAAAGCCCGATAAACATTACTTCAGCACTCAAAGCTAACCTTGCGCCACTGCGTATTGAGTACAACGGTAAAATCACCAGTATCACCAATAACGGTCACACTGTAGAAGCAAAGGTCAGTGGTGATAATAAGCTGATTGTCGATGGGGATACTTATACCTTAAAGCAGTTTCACTTCCATACACCATCTGAAAACTACATCGACGGTAAACAATACCCATTAGAAGCGCATTTTGTGAATATGGATGATAAAGGCAATATCGCAGTTATTGCTGTGATGTTTGAAAACGGCCTACGTGAGAACGATGCTCTTAGCTCTTTACTCAAAAACATCCCAACTAAAGGTAATACCATCGACTTCACCGATGATCTGAGCCCAAATAACCTTCTTCCTCGTGAACGTGAGTATTATCAATTCAATGGTTCACTAACGACACCACCATGTACTGAAGGTGTGCGCTGGTTTGTATTAGAAACACCACAATATAGCTCAAAAGATCAAACCGAGAAACTAAATCAAATCATGGGCAACAACAACCGACCAGTACAGCCGATTAATGCTCGAATTATTGTTGAATAAACCGCTCAATAATCAATATTGAGAATTATTTGCATTTAAATGCCGGATTATCTATATTTATCAACTAAAGATAAGACGCCTTGAAATCCTACTTGCTGACTATCTAAATGAATTTAAGCTGTTTTAGGTAAATCTGCGGTCGCCCTGATACCGTTCCCTCTGACTGTTTAACCACACTCAGATGTATCAGCTTGGTTTACCTTATATGAAAAAGCACGGTGGCTACCGTGCTTTTTTGTGCCTTCAGAAACGTGCCGTTTCAATCATGCTATCGCTTATGCACGATCAATCGGAAAGGCGGTGACTTTCTCAATATGATCAAGCCCCATTGCTAGCATGATCAAGCGATCAATCCCTAACGCAACCCCCGCACAATCAGGGAAACCAGCACGCAATGCATTAACGAGATTCATATCAATTGGCTGAAGCTGTAATCCCATCTCAATCCGTTTTTGGTTGTCTTGTTCGAAGCGCTGTAATTGCTCATCGCCATTGGCAAGTTCATGAAAGCCGTTCGCCAATTCAATGCCTTTAAAATACACTTCAAAACGCTCTGCCACACGAGAGTCCGTTGGATTAATTTGTGCTAATGCTGCTTGCGATGCTGGAAAGTCATACACAAACGCTGGTACTTGCTGACCAATTTTACCTTCAACACCAATACTAAATAACAGTTGTAATAAGGTATCGCGATCTTCTTCTGGCTCGGCAATATCAGACAATCCAAGGGCTGCTGCCGCCACTTTAAGCTCTGTCATTGAGCCAGTTAAAGGGCATACCCCTAGTTGATCAATAAAGGCTTGTTGATACGTCATCTTCTCAGCTGCGCCACAACCTAGGACCAATTGCAGCAAATCGTCCATCTCATCCATTAATAAGTGATGATCAAAGTTCGGGCGATACCACTCTAACATGGTGAATTCTGGGTTATGGTAGCGGCCTGATTCTTCATTTCGAAATGACTTACAGATCTGGTAAATCGCGCCACTGCCAGCAGAAAGCAGTCGTTTCATGTGAAATTCAGGGCTGGTCATTAAATATAACGTTTGCCCATCCGCATAGCCCGGCCCTACAAACTCGGTTTGAAAAGTATGTAAGTGAATATCAGTCACGGTCGCCTGGCTCATGGCTGGCGTATCGACTTCCATCACCTCACGCTCAGCAAAAAACTGACGAATAACTGCTAACAAATGAGCGCGTTGTTTTAACTGCGCAATCGAGGCCGTAGGCTGCCAAGTAGACATAACGTTTCTTCTTTCATGAAATAGTGACAATGGCATTATTTTATCAGAGCTCAGGAATAGACGTCGCTTATTCCTTTGGTTTTCTCTTTTTTCACGGGAGATATGAATACATTATGAATAAAAAGTCGCGATACCATCAGTAAAAATATACCTTTAGCTCCCACCTTACCGCTTTTTCTCTGCTATCAAACAATCAGCCCATTAATACCAGTTTATCCTTATCTATCACTTTGTTAATCACCCCTCTACACCTTTTAAGTTTTATTGAAACCGGATTTAATTAACATTTAAGAAACATAAAAACCAATAAATACAAAGAGATAAACAATTTAAAAACATGATCAATTGTGACAAATATCACATCATTTGTAATCTTCTTACATTTTTTGACTATTTCGGTAAAAACTTGCGTCTAAATCAATTTATCTAATAACAAGGTTTCATAGAATGCGCTCAGGATTTCAAGGAAAGATGCGTTGACCGCATCTTTTTAGTTTTTTTACCGTCTTACCTTCGGAGGATAGCTGTGAAGACTATTACCACAGATATCGCTGTAATCGGCGCAGGTGGTGCAGGCCTACGTTCTGCCATCGCTGCTGCAGAAGCTAACCCAGAACTAGAAATTGCACTGATCTCAAAAGTGTACCCAATGCGTTCGCACACCGTTGCGGCGGAAGGTGGCTCTGCTGCCGTGATCAAGGACGAAGATAGCCTAGATAACCACTTCAACGACACCGTTGGCGGTGGTGACTGGTTATGTGAACAGGACGTTGTGGAATATTTCGTTGAGAACGCAACGCGCGAAATGATCCAAATGGAACAATGGGGCTGCCCATGGAGCCGTAAAGAAAACGGTGAAGTAAACGTTCGTCGTTTCGGTGGTATGAAAGTTGAGCGTACATGGTTTGCCGCTGATAAAACTGGCTTCCACATGCTACACACCCTATTCCAAACATCTATTAAGTACTCTCAAATCAAACGTTTTGACGAATACTTCGTGGTTGATCTTCTGGTTGAAGAAGGTGAAGTACAAGGCCTTATCGCAATCCACATGTCTGAAGGCGAACTGATCTGCATTAAAGCTAAATCAGTGATCCTAGCTACTGGTGGTGCTGGTCGTGTTTACCACTGTAACACCAACGGCGGTATCGTAACTGGTGATGGTATGGCAATGGCTTACCGTCATGGCGTACCTCTACGTGACATGGAATTTGTTCAGTACCACCCAACAGGTCTTCCAGGTACAGGCATCTTGATGACAGAAGGTTGTCGTGGTGAAGGCGGTATCATCGTAAACAAAAACGGTTACCGTTACCTACAAGACTACGGTATGGGCCCAGAAACACCAGTAGGCCAGCCAAAGAACAAATACATGGAATTAGGTCCTCGTGACAAAGTGTCACAGGCTTTCTGGCATGAACAACAAAAAGGTAACACCATCAAGCACCCTCTAGGTGATGTGGTACACCTTGATCTTCGCCACCTAGGTGAAGAGTACTTGCATGAGCGTCTACCGTTTATCTGTGAGCTAGCAAAAGCTTACGTAAACGTCGATCCTGCAAAAGAGCCAATTCCAATTCGCCCAACGGTGCACTACACAATGGGTGGTATTGAAACTGACGCCCACTGTGAAACACGCATTAAAGGTCTATTTGCAGTTGGTGAATGTGCTTCTGTGGGTCTTCACGGTGCTAACCGTCTAGGTTCTAACTCACTGGCTGAGTTCGTGGTATTTGGTCGTGTTGCAGGTGAAAACGCTGTGAAGCACGCTGCTGAATTTAAAGGCTGGAACGACGCTTCTATCAATGCACAAATCGATGCTGTTCAAGCACGTATCGATGCCCTAATGGCACAAGAAGGCGACGAGAACTGGGCTGATATCCGCACTGAAATGGGTCACACCATGGAAGCGGGTTGTGGTATCTACCGCCAAGAAGATTTGATGCAAGCAACGATTGAGAAACTTGCTGAGCTAAAAGAGCGCTACAAGCACATCTCTATCAAAGATAAAGGCAAAGTATTCAACACCGATCTGCTATACGCAATCGAAGTGGGTTACGGCCTAGAAGTGGCTGAAGCAATGGCGCACTCTGCGATCAATCGTAAAGAGTCTCGTGGTGCACACCAACGCCTTGATGACGGTTGTACCGAGCGTGATGATGTGAACTTCCTAAAACACACCTTAGCGTTCTACAACAATGGCGATGCGCCAATCATCGATTACAGCAACGTCACTATCACTAAGTCGCAACCAAAAGCACGTCTATACGGTGCTGCAGCAGAAGAAGCGGCAGCAAAAGATGCGACCGAAGCACCAGCAGTAACTGAGCAACAAGAGGAACAGGCATAATGTCAGCAAATCGCATTCAACTGGTTGAAATTCTGCGTTATGACCCAGCAAAAGACGCAGAACCGTACCTAGAAAAATTCGAAGTACCTTTCAATGAAACCATGTCTGTTCTTGATGCACTTGGTTACATTAAAGATCACCTAGATAAAGATCTGTCTTACCGTTGGTCTTGTCGTATGGCTATCTGTGGCTCTTGCGGCATGATGGTAAACGGCGTACCAAAGCTTGCTTGTAAGAGCTTCTTACGTGACTACCCTAACGGCGTGAAAATCGAGCCATTAGCGAACTTCGCA
Source organism: Photobacterium lucens (assembly GCF_009873615.1). Classification (GTDB taxonomy): domain Bacteria; phylum Pseudomonadota; class Gammaproteobacteria; order Enterobacterales; family Vibrionaceae; genus Photobacterium; species Photobacterium lucens. Next base: position 3,213 of record NZ_SSMG01000339.1, on the reverse strand, counting down.
ATTGAGAAAGACTTAATTGTTGATATGACACCATTTATTGAGCGTCTTGAAGCAATCAAGCCATACATCATTGGTAACGATCGTACACCGGAAGACGGCACGAACCTACAAACGCCTGAGCAATTAGCGAAATACAAGCAATTTGCTGGCTGTATCAACTGTGGTCTGTGCTACGCCGCTTGTCCTCAGTTTGGTTTAAACCCAGAGTTTATTGGCCCTGCTGCGCTAACCCTTGCTCACCGCTACAACCTTGATAGCCGTGACAATGGTAAAGATGAGCGTATGGAGCTGATCAACGGTGAAAACGGTGCTTGGGGTTGTACATTCGTTGGTTACTGCTCTGAAGTATGTCCGAAGAATGTTGATCCAGCCGCAGCTGTAAACCAAGGCAAAGTGGAATCTTCTAAAGATTTCGTTATTGCGATGATCAAACCGATGGAGGCATAAGGATGAGCAACCGTAAACCTTACGTTCGTGAGATGAAGCGTACATGGTGGAAAGACAGCTCTTTCTATCGCTTCTATATGATCCGTGAAGCAACTGTACTACCTTTGATCTTCTTTACTATCTGCTTAACTTTCGGTTTAGGTAGCCTAGTAAAAGGTCCTGAAGCATGGCAAACATGGCTAAATTTCATGGCAAATCCTGTAGTGATTATCCTGAATATTCTTGCTCTAGCAGGTAGCCTATTCCACGCATTTACCTACTTCAACATGATGCCGCAGGTTGTGCCTATTCGCATCAAAGGCAAGAAGCTTGATAAGAAGATCATCGTTCTTGCTCAGTGGGCGGTAGTTGCTGTTATTACCCTGTTTGTTCTAGCTATTGTTTAAGGAGTCCGGCGTGGTTAATTTACATCCTAAACGTTCTGACGAGCCAGTTTGGTGGAGTCTGTTTGGTGCAGGCGGTACTTGGTTTGCAATGATCACCCCTGTGACGATTTTAGTCTTAGGTATCTTAGTACCACTAGGTGTGATCAGCCCTGAAGCAATGACATACGATCGTGCTGCTGATTTCGCAACAAGCTTTATCGGTGCGCTATTTGTTATCGCAACCCTATCGCTACCAATGTGGCATGCCATGCACCGTGTTCACCACGGTATGCATGATTTAAAAATTCATGCCGGCGTTGTTGGTAAAGTCGTGTGTTACGCATTAGCGTTTTTAATCACTGCGTTATCGATCATCTTCGTCTTCATGATTTAATCAAAAGACGATCTTAAAAAGCACCGCTAGTCGGTGCTTTTTTATTATCAGAACAACGTACCCTTCGCTTTCAAACACGAGCTAGCAGACACAAAAAAAGGCCGCTTAGCGACCTTCTTTCTTCGTTAACTTAATAACGATATAAACCCATTAATTACTTAACGCGGCTTACGTATTCACCTGAACGAGTGTCAACTTTGATCACTTCGCCAATAGCGATGAATAGAGGTACACGAACAACAGCACCAGTGCTTAGTGTTGCTGGTTTACCGCCAGTACCTTGAGTATCACCTTTAAGACCAGGATCTGTCTCAGTTACTTCTAGCTCAACAAAGTTTGGTGGAGTAACAGCGATTGGGTTACCGTTCCAAAGTGTTAGCGTACAAGTGTTGTTCTCAACTAACCACTTAGCATTCTCACCAACAGCTTTAACGTCAGCAGCGATTTGCTCGAACGTTTCGTTGTTCATGAAGTGGTAGAATTCACCGTCGTTGTATAGGTAATCAAGATCAGTATCGATTACGTCCGCAGCTTCAACTGATTCACCTGATTTGAAAGTCTTCTCAAGAACTTTACCAGAAATTAGTTTACGGATTCGTACGCGGTTGAACGCTTGGCCTTTACCAGGCTTAACAAATTCGTTTTCGATAATGACACATGGTTCATTATCTAGCATAATTTTCATTCCGCCGCGGAATTCATTGGTGCTGAAAGACGCCATTCTAATCCTCTTAACATCTTCGAGTTGTATTTAATGTCGCATATCATACCCCTAAACGCGCCATCTGTTGAGCAAAACTGGCTGAATGATCTATCGAATGCGATATCTGATCCATTTACTTTACTAAAATTGCTCAAAATTGATCCCACACCATGGGAAAATGGCCTCGCTGCAAGGAAGCTGTTTGCGCTCCGTGTTCCATTGAGCTTTGTTGATAAAATGGAAATCGGCAACCCTTATGATCCACTTTTACGCCAAATTTTACCGTTAGCGCAAGAATTCGAAGTGCACCAAGGCTACTCTGTCGATCCGCTTGAAGAGCAGCAAAACGAAATCCCTGGTTTACTGCATAAATATCACAACCGCGTTTTACTGATAGTCAAAGGTGGTTGCGCCGTTAACTGTCGTTATTGTTTCCGTCGCCATTTTCCTTACAGCGATAACAAAGGTAATAAACGTCAGTGGCAACAAAGCCTTGAGTACATAGCAAAGCACCCAGAAATTAATGAAGTGATTTTATCTGGCGGCGACCCGTTAATGGCTAAAGATCACGAACTCCAATGGCTGATTGAACATATCGCAGCAATCTCTCATATCAAGCGTCTGCGTATCCACAGCAGACTGCCTGTCGTGATCCCTAACCGTATTACCGATGCTTTATGTCAAATACTGGCTGAGACGCGTCTACAAACGATTTTGGTGACTCATATTAATCATGCTAACGAAATCGATGATGCGCTAAACACAGCAATGCAGAAGCTAAAACAAGCCAATGTCACCTTACTGAACCAAGGTGTACTGCTAAAAGGCGTTAATGACTCAGTAACTGCGCTCACCGATCTCAGTGAAGCCTTATTTGATGCAGGTATTCAGCCTTATTACCTTCATGTATTAGACCGTGTACAAGGGGCGGCGCACTTTATGGTCGATGACGAAACCGCACGCCAATTAATGGCAGGCTTAATCACTCAAGTATCCGGTTATTTAGTCCCTAAACTCACCCGAGAAATTGGTGGACGAGCAAGTAAAACTCCCCTCGATTTACTGCTCGAATAGAAGATAAAAACCGTTATCCATTAAAAAAGACGATTGAATCGTCTTTTTTTATACCTACACTCGCATTGTTCACCTTTTAAATAAAAGTACACCTAAAAGATGAATATGCAAACTCAAACACTAAAAGAAACATCACAAACCTTTTATAAGATATTGTATTAAAAGAAAATAAATACAGCGTACAGCTTTTAAAGGAAAATACCAACAGAGCAAATGTATAACCATATTAC
>NZ_SSMG01000338.1 GCF_009873615.1 Photobacterium lucens | reverse complement strand
ATTGTATACTGTAAATTATTAACAAAGAAAAACCGAAGTAATGGCCATATAAAAACCAGCAACTTTTATAGTTTAAATAAAAAAGAGTTAGCCTATAGGGTTTACGGTGAGTCAACCACCGTAAATAAACCTAAAGAAGAAAATAATAGTGAGAAAGAATACTTAGCAGAAGATGGTAACTATTACAAATCACCTACAGAATATTACATCCACAAGAGGAGTATAAATGAAACACTCAAATGAATGGCTTGAATTGTACTACGCATTTAAGCTTATGCAAACTAAAAAACCAAGCATAACGATAGGTGAATTTTGTAGAAAATACACTACTAAAGCAGATACCAGTATTCGCAGAGCATTTAAAAAGATAGAAAAAGAAATCTATCTTAAATTGAATAAA
>NZ_SSMG01000337.1 GCF_009873615.1 Photobacterium lucens | reverse complement strand
AAGTTAATTGAAGTTTATATAAAGCAAGAAAGACTTGATGAGGCTAAGTTAATATGTGAAGAGTTGATTTCAAAAAATGTCAATAATTCTGAAGCATGGAGGTATTTAGTTAAAATTGAAAGATTAATATTATCAAATGATGTAGAAGTCAATATCTCTGATAAGATCGTGAGATCTATAGATTTTTCACCTGAACATTACTCGGCAGGAATGTCAATTTTACAAAATTTTTGTCGGTTATTAAAAAATAAATATAGTAATGAATCTGTTGGTGTAACTATCAAGCAGGAAGATTATAAAGTAACTATGATTATTGATCCTCCTAACGGTGAAATTGAAGAAGTAGAGGAGTATCTAACTAGTTATGGTTTGGTCGTTCAGGGGGTAAAAGAACCGGAAGAAATTGTTGCTAATAAGTTTGAGTTAATGGAGTTGAAAACAGAATTGATGTTAGCACGTACTCGTTTAGAATTGAGTAAAGAGCACCATGTTTTTGTTTGTGGAAATTATGAGTCTAGAATAACATCATTAGAATCAGATCTGAGT
>NZ_SSMG01000336.1 GCF_009873615.1 Photobacterium lucens | reverse complement strand
ATATTTCTTACATTAAAAATTAGAGTGAATAAAGAATATTCGAGCCGTAGGTTAAACTGGTTAATAGTAGCGAATTTTTGTTAATTACATCGATACGTCGGCTTTCTTGTGCGTTCATTCTAAAAATGTCTTTGACAACATTGAGTTGCTTGTTGTCAAAATCCATGTTTGTTCCTGAAGTCACATCTTTAAATTCAGTGGGCTCAGTGAGTAGATAACCACCGCTGACGTCCCAGCGACCAGATTCAGAAATATGAATCGTTAATGGTTTCGGGTTTTCACTGTAAAGCTCTAACATCGTAATGCGTGAGTAAGTATGGTTCGGTAAATACACCATATTACTGCTTTGTTTGACTTTACGTAGCGTTCCTAAACTCTCAAGCTGGGTTGGCTCAATACGGCTAAAGGTTGTACTTTGCCATTCACGTGACATTAGCAATTGTTCTTGCTTGTAATCGGTTGAAAAATAAACCCAACTACAAATAGCAATTGATAATGCCAGAATACCAAAAGGCCAGTATTTACGAATTACTTGCGGCAGTGTTAAGGATGTATTTACTGACATAGTTTCGTATTATCCTCATGGCTGGTAAGTAAACGTAAGGTGATATTTTCCATCGGTACTGTACTGCTATGTAAGTAGTTCAAGTACAGTTGATTGTTCTGTCCACCTGTTACGATGACTTCAGTCGGTTTCCCTTCATTCTTGTGATTTCGTAAGTAGCTACTCACACAGCTACTGATCATATTATTCCAATCTTTAACCACAGGATTACTGATCGGCGTATAGACGGTAATACCCTCTACTTGGAGTAACGGACGAAATGCTGCTGATTTTGGCGGCATACTGATATTCACCGCTACTGGTAGAATTAATGCGATAATTAACGCCACCCAACCTAACCAGCTTAACTGTGTTTTTGATTTTTCAGCAGGTTTTTCTGGTGGTGTTTCTTCAGTATCTGCTACCGTATCAACCGTATATTCAGAATCACTCGTCATAATTGGGTTGTCGATGGTGCTCTCGACATCTACAGAAGGTGCTGTGTTAAGTGACTCTGTCGTTTCATCTTTTTCTTCACCCAAATAAGGTTCAACCGTCGCAATGACTTGATAACCGCGCTTAGGTACTGTTTTTACAAAAGCAGGGGATTTTGTTGAGTCTTTTAATGCTTTACGTAATGTTGAAATTGCCTGAGTTAAGCTAGAGTCATCAACTTCAAAGCCTTGCTCTCGCCATACATAATCATGAATACGCTGACGGGTAATAATGACACTTGGATCTTCAATAAGCAGACTTAGCGCACGGCTTTCGTTACTGCCCAAACGGATTAATTCATTATTTTCTAGTTTATCAATCAAACTATTATCGTTTGGATCAAAGATAAATCGTTTACCGATTAAAAACTTTTTTGCATGTGTAAGCATTTACTTAACCTTAGCAATAGTACTCATTTATTTATTGTTCTATAAGTT
>NZ_SSMG01000035.1 GCF_009873615.1 Photobacterium lucens | reverse complement strand
ATTTACTATTTATGTTATTTATTGGTATTTTATTGCAGGTATATTTTGTATGTAATCTCGTCGAGTAATAAGCAAATTTGTATATATTGTCCTTTATAACTACATGGTCTTTAGTTGTGGTAAACATCTTTTTGCCAGGTATTTTTTGGGGATACTAGCACTTTTAAAATTTGATTTTTTGCCCTGTTAGTTTCTTTGATTTAGCTTTTTTTATTTTAATTTAAGTTGAGATTTTGATTTAAATTGTTGTTTTTATTGGTTAATGTTTTTTGTTTGATGGTTGTGTTCCCCGTTTAAAAGTTCTTTTAAAAAATGGCAGCTTGTTCTGATTTTTCAATTCAATGTTATTCATAACATATGAGTTAACCCTGTATCTTTCTCTTGTTAATGTTAATTCATAGGGACACCTAGTCAGCATAAATAAGGTGTAAAAATAATTAATAGGAAGACATACGGAAAGCTTATGCGTTTGTTATCGACATTAGTAAGGTTCATATTATCTTTATTGATATGTATAACTGGTTTATCTGTGCTTCCAGCACAAGCTAATATTACCGATGATTTGGTGGTAACAATAAGTGCACCAAAGAATTATGATGCAGGTTCATCAGTAAAATATACATTAACCATTAAAAATAATTCTGAAGATACCACTTATAAAAATATAAAGTTAAATGCAGCAATTGCAGATATCACTACGATGCTAGATTCTGGAAAAGAAGGTAATGCCTTTTCTTCTGTTTCTAATAAAGTCGATACTATTGGTGATAATAGTGATGCTGGTGCATTTAATACTTCTGGAAATTTAGTATCGACAAATATTGTTGTTGCTCCTTCTGAGTCAATTACTTATATCATTACAGCTAAGACTGTTGAAAATGCTATCGGCGATATTAATACCAGTGATCATGTTTCATTTAAAAAGGGTTTCTGGTTTAAAAAGGAACTAGATGCTGTTGTCACTCATTATTTACAGCCAGAGCTTTCTATTACTAAAACCGTTGCTAATTCGGCATATCAAACAGGTAAGAAAATTACCTATACCGTAGTGGTTGAAAATGCTGCTCATGCAGGTACTGCACGTAATTATCATGTGATTGATACGCTTTCATCTATCCAGTCAAAAGCGGCAAATAATAATATCGACGACAATAATAACTGGTCACATACTGACGAAGATAAGTCTAGCCCGTTTACAACGTGGGATATTACTGTCGTTGCTGAAAATGGTGCCGACTCTTCTCTATCTTCTCCTGTTAACGATGTTGATCTAGATGACACAGTGACATTTCCTGCTAAGGGTAAAATTACCTATACGGTGACAGCGACAACAACAGCTGTTGCTATTGCAGAGATCAGTAATAAAGCACTATTACTAGATGCAAAGAATCAGCAAATTGCTGAAACGGCATTAGTGAATACAAATACCCAGCTTGTAAATACGACACAGAATACGAAAAGAGTCATTGAAAGTGAGTATTCACCGGGTAACGAAATTACTTATAAATTAAGAGTTAAAAATACAGATAAGCATAAGTTTGCTAATAACATTACTTTATTAGATAAGCTGATGACATGTCCTACTACTACGCAATCGACAGGTGCAGATGATGCGCCATTTGAATATTGGTATATCGACAGTATTGATGCACAAAATACTGATAAAGGTACTGATGCAGGTGCTGCTGCGAATAATCCATCGGCACATAGAACCGATGACATTAACTTTGTTGTCGATTTAGCGCCAAATTCTTATATCGAATATACGATCAAAGCAAAAGTGAAAGACACCACGATTGGGCATATTCAAGATTCTAATGCTTGTGGTGATGACTTTGATGAATCTGGCTCTGGTATTGATATGCCAAAGGGTAAGATCCAAATTAAGAAATCGGTAGATCAAGACAAATTCACTCCGGGTGAAGATATTACCTATACCATTGAAGTAAAAAATCCATCGAATGGTTTATTACTTGATATTCCAGTGGTTGATAAATTACATGAAATCACGGCAGAGAATGCTGATGGTAATAAGGTGTACCCATTTACTGATATCCATGTAACTACAGAGCAGGGACCTCATTCAAATCCTGATGTTAACGGTGATTTAGATAAAAATCCTATTGATGTAAAAGCCACCATTTTCCCGAATGAGTCGGTGAAATACATTGTTACCGCTAAAACTAAGCAAGACATCGTCGGTGTTATCTCTAATACAGCCTATGCAGGTGAGGGTAAACAGCAAGGTAAATCGACTGTTATTACCACACCACGTTTAGAAAATTTAAACATAGAAAAGCATGTTAAAGGCGCAAATAGTGATGGCTGGCGTTCGTACGGTTACAAGGATGATAAGTTTACTTACACCATTAAAGTCACTAACCCAGCACCAGCAGGCTTTGCTAAAAATGTCACAGTGACAGATGCTATTTCTCAAATAAAAGCAGAGTTACTTGAAAAAGCGGGTGAAGAGGTACCTGTATTCACGTCATGGACCGTATCAACAGCGACTGACGGTGGGGCGGAAGTTGTTAAAGCACCTGTAAATAATAAAGATTTAGAGAGCGTTGTTAATGTTCCAGCTGAAGGCTCCGTCACATTTACTGTAACTGCCAATATTGATCCACGTAGTAAAGGTCATGTGATTTGGGGCAAATTTACTAACCAAGCACAAGCTAAATTGGAACGTACCGGTGAAGTGATCAAAACAGCTAACGTTGATGTTGTTCCTGCTGAACCTCGTTTACGTTTACGTAAGTTAGTGTCGAACAGTGTTTATACGGTTGGACAACCCCTTGAGTACACCATTGATATTCAAAATTATGATCGTGATGGTTATGTGAATGATGGTCATGTATCAGATTCGATCTCAACATTAGGCATTTTTGATACATGGAAAGTGTGGTGGAAAATCATTGAGGATGATAAGAACCCTGCTGCAACTGATCGTGGTCAAGGAACAGAGTTATTTGGTTACCCAACCACAGAAACAAGTGCGAGTGAAGGTACCAAAGATATCAATAATGCTCGCTTTGATTTAGCACCGCATCAAACATTACGTATTCATGTAAAAGGCATTGTTTCCGCTAATGCTGTTGGCAAAGGCAAGATCACTAACGTTGCAACGGTATCAGATAATGCTGGTGATCACTTCGATGCTTCTGTTGATGTAAATGAAGATAGTGCATCAGTAAATAGCATTAGTATTTACAAATTCGGTGATCCTGACTTTAAACGTTATCACCCAGGTGACAAATATACTTGGACAGTACGTGTCGTTAATAACAGTGCGAATGCTGTCGATAATGTCGTTGTTAGCGATAAGATCATTGGGGTTGATGTTTTACTGGCAAATAATGGCGACAACAAGCATGCCGATATTACTGGTACGCCTTATCGTTCATGGACGATTACCAAGCAAGTTGGTGAGGGAAGTGAAGAACTGCTTGCTGAAAATGTTGATTTACATGATGAATTGAAATTAGCGAAAAAAGGTGAGGATGGCGACAATGCAACTTACCGAATCACGGCCATTATTAAAGATAATGTGGTGGATGAATGGCTGAAAAACGTTGCTGAAGTCTCTTACTTTACATTGAAAAACGGCGAGATGGTGCCGATCACTGCATACGCAGATGCTACTGTACAACGTGCCGATACAGGTGGCGATGTCACTCGCCATTTGAATGAATCACATTATATTCCAGGTAAAACACAAATCGTTTATACCATCACAGCATCTTCAAGCTTGGGTTATATGAACGATAGAACCATTTTTGATGATCTTGAAGGGTTAAAAGTAACAACCATCAATAAAGACGGTACAACGTCAGAAGGTAACCCGTTTGATCATGGTTCTGGCCCTGTGTTCACGGTAGAGGTTATAAGAAAAGAATCAAAAAAAATTCATGATGCACCATCGACTTCAACGGATGGCTTAGTAGACGGTACTGTTGCTAATAACAAAAACATCAACACTATGATTGATGTCGCTCCTAGTGAGAAAGTGATCTATACCGTGACAGGTACGGTACGTGACGATGCGGTTGGTGATATTACTTTTAATAACGATCCTGACTTAGTGGTTAAACCTTATGAGCCGAAATTAGAAATTGAAAAGAAGGTTGATCAGAAAAGCTATGAACCAGGTAAACCATTACATTACACCTTAACAGTTAAAAACACGGGTAAAGCCCATGCCTTTCATGTCCATGTAAAGGATCTACTCGCTGACGTGAAAGTACTGGATGTTAATGGTAATCAAGCGCCTGCGTTCTCGTCTGTGACAACAACAGATAAATACAGTGGTGAATATAAAACATGGTATTTCGCAGGTCACTATGATCAAACTGGCAGTATTAATACAACGGATACCATTATTCCTTTAGGTGGCGCTGCTGTTTATAGCGTTAATGCTGTTGTCAACAAAGATGCGGTTGGCCCAATCACCAATGCCTTAGATGTAAACGGTAATACCACCGAAGTAGTCACTAACCCTGTAACTGCAAAATACATTGCTAAGAAGACGATTGTTGCTTACTACGATGACGAGAAAAATAAACTGCCGGATCTTAAAGGCTATATGCCGGGTGGTTATATTGAGTATCAAGTAACGGTTACTAACCAAAGTACTGCGAATATTGATGATTTATCGATAAAAGACGATCTATCAACTATCACTGCAAAAACCGTTGATGGTGGAGAAGAGCCTGTTTTCGATGATGTATTGATTGCTCATGCTTTTGCTCATCAAGATGCATTTAGTAAAGTGGCAGATTTTGCACCTTCAACTCAAGTACTTGATACGACAGTTGATATTGGTCCTGAAAACGAGGTGACGTTTAATATCACAGCACATATTAAACCTACCATTGTTGGTACTTTCCAAAATGAGGCAAATATTGGAGACAGGCTACATCCTAAGTCTCCTATCTCTAAGATGTTGCCTGCCAATGTCGAACTAACGAAAATTGTTATGGATAGTGCAGGTAAGGAAATTAAGACTTACCAACCAGGCCAAAAAATCCAATACAAAATTGAGTTATCAAACAAAGGCTACGGTACGAGTTATACAGTGGCATTGAAAGATGAGCTAAGTAAATTACTTACCAATGTCGCTGAATTATCAGGTGATGGTAAGCAAGATCCAACAGCTACGCCTTTTAGCAATTGGTCTGTTAATGCGCCTGCATTTGAAGGTGGCATTACAACAATCCCACTGACAACAGGGCAGAATGATATTAAAGCTAAGGCAGTGCTTGCTCCTAAAGTCGGCAAAATAACGATTTTAGTGGATGCAACCATTAGCAATGATGCCTTGGGGGATATTACCAATATCGCAGTGTTCGGCAAGAAGAGTGATGATGCTGTATTAACCCCTGAGCCTAAAGATATTAGCGCGTCAAAAAATGTCATCGAGCTTGATGGTAAGCCATTCACATCGAATAGCTATTATCTTCCAGGACAAAAAGCGACATACGAAATTAAGGTTCAAAATAGTTCAAATAACTGGGCAAATGACATCACGGTTAAAGACGTTGTATCACATGTACACGTTGATGTAGCAGGTGATAAGAATGAGCCTGCTTATAGCGATTATCGTATTACTTATCGTATTGAAGGTGGTGTATCTGGTTTGCCTGATACCTTTGTACCTGTAAATACGCCTTTAGATAATAAGCAGCTTGATACTGAACTGGATATTGCACCACAACAAACCGTGTACTTTACCGTTGAAGCAATGATTAAAGATACTGCGGTTGGTGTGATTGAGCCTAACCATGCATTTGTTAATGGTTTAGACAACACATCACAGGAGATCCCACCGCAAAGCAGTGACTTTGTTATTCATAAAAAGGTGGCAGAGGAAGATAAAACCTTCACGCCTGGGCAAGAGATCAACTACACCATCACGGTAGAAAATACAGGTGATGCGTGGCTGAATGATTTGCCGATCAAAGATGAATTAACAGCGATCACAGCAGAGATTGCTCATGATGCGACATCACCGACGGAAGGTGTGGCTTTTAGCTCTGTATTAGTTGAAGCGAAAGCTTCCGATGGTTCATTTGTTACAAGCAATGCGTCAGACAACATTGATGCTGTGGCTGATATTAAACCGAAAGGCTCGGTGACATTTACAGTGACTGCTGTCGTTGCAGATAACGTTATTGGTGCAATTGATAACACCGCTTATGCAGGAAGTGATAATACGCCTTCTGAAAAGGTCACTATCACGCCTAAGCAAGGTGATTTTGAGTTAACCAAAACAGCAGATACTGAGACATATGTAACTGGTCAAGAAGTAACGTACAGCGTGACGTTAAGTAATAGTAGCGATGCTTGGATCTCTGATATTTCACTTCAAGATCAAGTATCGAAGATTGTTGCTGACTCTCATGCTGGGGTAAAAGTACCTGCATTTGACGCATCTAGTATTAACTTTACTTGGGCATCCGAAGGTGCAATTAAGAGCTTTGTTGATGTTAATTCTGCGAATGAATCAGCAACGGTATCTTTAGCGCCAAAAGGCAAAGTGATCTTTACTATTAAGGCGAAAGTGGCTGACAACATTGTCGGTGACATCACCAATGAAGCGACAGCTAATGATAAAACTGCAGATGTGACAATTACTCCTAAAGCAAGTGAGTTCGATATTCATAAAGCAGCAGATATTGAAACGTTTGTACCGGGACAAGTTGTTACTTACACCGTTACCGTAAATAACACCGGCGGCACGTGGCTAGATGATCTTCCAATTAAGGATGATCTAAAAGCAATTCAAACTGATGTAATTGGCACTTCAGGCTCTAAAGAGAAAGGCAATGCCTTTAGTGCAATTGAAGTAACAGCATCTGCAACGCCAGATTCAACGGTTACTAACCCAGCAGCCGATACTATTGATGCAACGGCTGACATTAAGCCGCAAGGCAGTGTGACATTTACGGTTAAAGCAACGGTTGCCGCGAATGTTATTGGCAATATCGATAACACAGCCTATGCAGGTAATGACAACACACCATCAGAGACGGCGACAATTACACCAGAATCAGGTGATTTTACTTTAACGAAAACGGCAGATATTGCTGAGTTCGTGACAGGTCAGGAAGTGACTTATGTGGTGACGCTTGAAAATAGCAGTGATAGCTGGATCACTGATATTCAGTTGTCAGATAAAGTCTCTAAGATCATGGCTCTATCTCACGATGGTAATGATGAAAATGCATTTGAATCGTCAAGTATTAGCTATGAGTGGCATGTAAAAGGCACAGATAAAAGCTATATCGAATCTGATCTTGCTAATGAATCAGCGGTAGTGAATCTTGCGCCAAAAGGTATTGTTGATCTAACAATCAAAGCGAAAGTCGCTGAAAACGTGGTTGGCGATATTACCAATGTCGCAACGGCAAATGATAAAACGGCAGAGGTAACGATTGATCCTAAGAGTGGTGACTTTACTATTACTAAATCGGTTAATAAGGCAACCTTTGTGCCGGGTAAACCAGTCACTTATACAGTAACAGTAAAAAATACGGGTGGTACATGGTTAGATAACTTCCCAATTAAAGATGATCTAAAAGCGATTGAAGCTGATATCGCACATAGCGCGAGTTCACCCGTTAAAGGTGTGGCATTCAGCGTTGTATCAGTAGTTGCTAAAGTATCTGATGGCTCATATGTTACCAGTCATGCAACTGACAAGATTGACGCTGTGGCGGATATTAAGCCGAAAGGCTCGGTGACATTTACAGTAACGGCTGTTGTTGCTAATAACGTGATTGGCGCAATTGATAACACTGCTTATGCCGGTGAAGAAAATACGCCATCTGAAACGGTAACTATCACGCCAGAGCAAGGGGATTTTGCGTTAACCAAGAGCGCTGATACCGATACCTTTATTCAAGGTCAGAAGATCACGTACACAGTAACGTTATCAAATGATTCTGATAGTTGGGTAACAGATGTACTACTAAAAGATGAAGTATCGAAAATCGAAGCAGTTGATCCAACAGGTACAAAAGTAGCTGCGTTTGATCCTGCAACTATTAAGGTTTCAGCAACATCTGAAGGTAGCCTTGATAGCTTTGTTGATATCAATACTGATAGTGAATCGGCAATGGTAAGTCTTGCGCCACATGGCAAAGTTCACTTTGAAATAGCAGCGAATGTTGCCAGTAATATTGTTGGGGATATTACTAACGTGGCAATAGCGGGTGATAAATCTGCTGAAGCGACAATTACTCCAACACAAGGTGAATTTACGCTAGAGAAAGCTGTAAACAAGCTGACGTTTGTACCGAATGACACCATGACGTACAGCCTAACTCTGAAGAATAATTCAGAAGCATGGGTAACAAATGTAAAAGTGACTGATGCATTTAATACCATTACAACTGAACTTGCAGGTCATAGAACAGGGTTAGCTTTTGATAAATCATCAATCAAAGTGACATATGGCAAGATCACTGCTGGTGAAGGTTATGTGAAACCTAATCCTGATGGTAGTGCATCTGCATTAGTGGACTTAGCACCAAATAGTGAAGCGGTGATAACCGTGGATGCTCAGGTTGCAAGCGATGTTGTCGGTAATATTGCCAATACTGCCTATGCGAATGATCAAGCGTCTAATGAAGTGGTGATCACGCCTGAAGCATCTGAAATCACGATTGAGAAAACAGCTGATATTAGTGAGTTTGTTCCGGGTCAAACCGTGAATTACACAGTGACAGTGAATAACACCAAAGCGAGTTGGGCGACGGGCGTTAATATCAAAGATGAAGTATCAAAAATTGAAGCTGAAATCGCTGGTGGTACGCCAACCTCACCATTAACAGGCAGTGTTTTTGATGCCAATTCGGTTGTGACAAAAATTGCTGACTTGGGCGATAGCAAGGTTGTTAAGCAAGAAAGCAATGAAAGTATCATTTTAGATATCGCGCCTAACTCTTCAGTGACGGTAAATATTGCTGCGAATGTGAATAAGAACGTGATTGGTTCTATTACCAATATCGCTCATGCGATTGATATTAATGGTGATGATCATAATGCTGAAGTGACAATCGAACCTATTGAAGGTGCTGTGATTTTAACGAAAGAAGCTATTTACGTGACTTATAAGAACGGTGGTGAAGTAGGTTTTGATATTAAAGTTGAAAATACTGGCGCAGGTTTTGCCGCTCATGTAGAGCTACAAGATCTGATCAGCAAGATAGAAGCAACAACAAACTTAGGTCAATCAACACCTGCATTAACACACTGGAAAGTGAGTTATGTCGCTGGTGATGAAAACACCAAAGTGATGGATGTTGCTTTAAATAAGCTAAAGCAAAACTTACCTGAAGATAAAGATGTGAATGTGGTGATGGATATTGCGCCACAAGATACAGTGACATTTACTGTAATGGGTACTGCTGCTGATGACATTGTTGATGATATTACTAACACTGCGAGCATGACATTTGGTGAGAACAAACAGGATGCAACGGCAACTGTTAAGCCAGAGCAAACCAGTTTTGAAGCAACCAAAGCAAGTATTGAGTCGCACTATATTATTAATAATGATTTGAGCTTTGAACTCAGCATTACCAATACATCTGCCAATATTATCAATGATATGGTAGTTAACGATGATATGAGTGCGATTGAGACGACATACCGTGATGGTTCAACAGGTCCTGCTTTTGTCAAAGATAGCACTAAGTTTGTTGTAGATACTGTACCGCAAGGGGCGCAAGCCACAGCACAAACTGAAACACAATACTTAGTTGATTTACTGCCTAAACAAACCATTACGTTTAAAGTTACGGGTAAGGTCGTAGATAGTGCTAACGGTATGATTCAAAATATTGCTCAGGTTAATGATCAAGATGTATTAAGTAATCTAGTCCCGCCATTAGAGCCGGAAATTACAGGTACCATTGTTACGACAACGGATTATGACGACAACAATGTGGGTGAAGATGAAAACATCTATGTACCTGGCGGTGAAGTGGTTTATACCATTACACTTGCGAATGATACTGATGCGTTTGCTAATAACGTTGGCTTTATGAGTGAATTCTCAAAGGTGAAGGCGAAGGATTACCAAGGTAATAATATTAATGCCTTTACTGGCTGGAAAATCACCGCAAGAGCAACGGGTGAAGAGCATGGTACGACTGTTGGTGATTTTTCTGATAACACTGATATCAAAACCGAGCTGCATATTGCTCCGCATAGTAAAGTGGTCTACACCTTTACAACCACGGTAGATAAAGATCTTGTAGATAAAATTGATTATCTAGCACTGTATATCGGTAATAAGGTCATTGGCTATCCAACACCACATAAAATGGATATTGAAAAGCTTGAATCTGAAGTGAAACCTATGCTGCCAGAGTACGATTTGAAGCTAACTAAAACAGCATCAAAAGCGACGGCACAAGTGGGTGACGTGGTTGAATACGAAGTGATGGTAGAAAACGACAATAAAGCGAGTTTCTTCGATGTATCAGTTGTTGACCATTACCCAGCAGGTTTTCAATACGTGGCAGGTTCAACCCAAATCGTACATAGTGGTCCAGATGGTGAGTTTGATACCAAAGATGACGAATTGCTAAGCCAAGAGCCTGTGATGTCAGGACAATTAACCTTTAGAAAGGTTAACCTGAAATCAAACGAGAAAGTGCGTGTCCGTTATTTGATGCGTGTTAGTACCGGGGTGACATTTGGTAAATATGTGAATACCGCCGTTGCGCAGATCCGTGGTGAAGACAAATCGAATGTCGATAAAGCCGTTGTTGAAATTGAAGCAGATAAGTTATTCGATACTGCATCTATCATAGGTAAAGTATTTGAAGACTTAAATGGTGATGGTTTCCAAGCCGATGCAACAGCAAAAGGCATTACTGTAAAAACGGACTTACCGAAAGGGGATTATGTTGCCAATTCAACAACTTTAATGCGTGACGGTAAAACGACTGTCGTGAGTGATGTAAAACAAGCGGCACCTATTAACCGTGGTATCACAGTTAAATCCTTGATGGGTCAATCGCAAAATAGAACCTTGAAGCAAGGTAATAAAGTCGCGATCCGCTTTAAAACGACAACAGCTACACCGTTTGCTTTTAGCGTAACAACAAGCAATGGTACTCATGTTCACTTTGGTGCCGATGGTAAAATTACACGTACATTAACCGGTGATACCAAGCAAGGGCTTTCCGCTGAAAACCTGAATGTGACACGTAATCTATACCAAGCGAAAACGGGTTATGTTTGGGAGATCGTGATTGAAAACTTGGGTATCTATGAAGATGGTATCCCAGGGGTTCGCTTAATTACCACTGAAGGGATCAAGATCGAAACCGATCAATTTGGTCGTTACCACATTCCAGATCAGTGGGTTAAAGATAAGAAAGGTAAGAACTTCCTTGTGAAAGTCGATACTGATTCTCTACCAACAGGAATGAAAGTGATCAGTGAAAACCCGAAAGTACAGCGTATAACGCCAAATGCACTGGCTAAGTTTAATTTCAGTGTTCAAACCAAACATTAATTAGTTAAGCGATAAATCAAAGGCTGATGAATTCTCATCAGCCTTTTTTGTATCTATTTTTATAAACTCTTTTTAATATCAAAGAGTCGCTTCCATACCTATTAATATAACGAATACTTGTCATCATTTATCTTGCCATGAATAACAGTGCGCGTATTAATCTATCTATTGCTGTTGTTCTATATTCCTAGATTTATTTCACTATGTGCTTTAACGAGTATAAATACCTATCTATGAGGGAGTGGATATTTGATAAGTCAATTAATACAACTAAGTCATTTTCATTTTTGTAATTAAAGTAAGAGACAATAATAACTATGATTTTTAAATGGAAATAGAGAGAGGCAGTGAAAATATCACTGCTATTGGGGTATTAATATTATTCTGAAAATTGGATTCAAAACTCTTTACTATCATAAAATCATATAGTTATTATTTGTAACTCAATGATTTTAAATGTTTATGTTTTTTTATGTAAAGAGGGGTAAATCTTGCTTCTCTTGAATTTCCATGATGAATTTATCTTGCCATGTATTTAATATTAATTGACCTAAACAGTGTTTTTTTCTCTGAAATTCAAAATCAAAATATTTCAATGTTTATGAGTTAACCCTTTTAAGACCAATTGTTAGCCTGTCTACATATTAATTATGTATCCATTTTGTTCACAGATAACACCTATATGTAGTGATCAAAATTAAGGAAGTAAAGACAGAAGAATTGCTATTCACCCGAATGAGTATTGATTCTTTTACATCCGGCGTGGTTGCCAAAAGAGGTTAAAGTGAAACAGTTTAAACTAAGTAAAATAACACTATTAATCATTACGGCGTTGCCTTTAATTGCTCAAGCTCAACCTGTAAATACGTCAGAAAATCCATCACAAAGTGATCCTGAATTAACGTTAATTAGCTCAGAATCTACCGATGTTAAAACCGATATTCACACTCAGAAAGATAACTCACGTATCTATTTAGACGAAGGTGCGATTTGGGCTACTCGTGATATCACCAAATTTTCACCTGTGCTTAATGTCGATCTTAGTGATGAGGTGGAAGTTGAACACAATCAGGTAACAGATAGCCTTCGATTCAATATCCAAACCAATTACTCTCATTATATTAAGCGTTGGCAATTTGCGGTATACCGTGGCAAAGATCGTCATTTATCTCAGCCATTGAAAGTGCTAGCTGGTGATGAGCTGAGTAATGATTTTGATATTGAATGGGATGGTAAAACTGATACGGCATACTCGTTCAAAGCCGGGGAGCAACTGATCTTTAGGCTCAAGGTTTGGGATAAAGATGGCAACATGGATATATCGACACTCGGTGTTACTGATTTAGTCCGTGCTGATAAACAAGTAGAAATCGATAAACTTGATAATGATGACAACAATGAAAAGCGCACTTATGGTCGTGCAACATTGATGCGTCATAACATTCCCACGTCGTCAGGCATGGCAAAAATGATGGGCACAGGGCTAAAGGGCGTTGATACTGTCACCATTGGTGAAGATGAATATACGGTGGAAGATGGCAAATTATATGTAGAAAAGTATTTGCCAACCGATGCCTACATGTTCCCTGTGAAAGTGAAATACGACGATGGTAAAGAGCGTGACTATCAGCTATTTGTGCGTATTCCCGATACTTACTATGCTCAAGCGGGTTTAGTGGATCTGTATTTTGGTAAAAATCATGTTTCTGGCAATAAAGATGTGCTGGGCGTGGACGATCAATACCAAGGTGATATTTATAACCGTGGTCGCTTAGCCTATTTCGGTCAAGGTAAGTTTGGCGATAAGCTTCAGGTTGTTGCTCATGTAGATACTAAAGAATCAGCGTTAAAAGATATGTTCAAACATCCGTTTGCGGCTGATGACACAACGGTATTTGATATCTTAGACGATGACGACGAAATGTATTACGGCAACTATGGTGATGAAGCCAATATTGAGAAAGTCGTTAATACTAAAGGTAAAGTTTATCTAGATGTGCAATATGATAAATCCAGTGTCATGTGGGGGAATTTCAATACTGGATTAACCGGTACTGAAAACGCAGACTACAGCCGCAGCTTATATGGTTTTAAAGGGGATTATCGTACTCGTCAAACCACGTCATTTGGTGATGATCGTCTTGCTGTCACCGCTTTTGCTTCACAAGCTGACACCTTATCTTCTCATGATGAATTCTTAGGTACTGGTGGTAGCTTATACAGCACTCGTCACGGTGAAATTGTACCAGGTAGCGACAAAGTCACTCTCGTTGTGCGTAACAGTAAAACAGGTGTTGTGGAAAGCCGTAAAACCTTGCAATCGGGTCGTGATTACACCATTAACCCGTTCCAAGGTCGTATTGTGCTGAATAAACCATTAAGTCAGCAGTCACAATCTGGTGGTGATGGGGTATTAGATTCATCAACCAATAACGATCTCGAAAACTACTTATCGGTTGATTATGAATATGTGCCAAACGGTAGCGAAGCATTAGAGCAAATGACAACGGGTGGACGTGTTAAAGGTTGGCTTACCGATAACATTGCCCTTGGTAGTACTTATGTTCAAGAGCAAAAAGATAATCAGAATTATCAATTATCAGGGGCTGACTTAACCTTAAAAGCCACAGAAGGGAGTTACTTAACGGCGGAATTCTTTCATTCTGAAGGGCAGCAAACTGACAGTAATTACTTGTCAAAAGATGGTGGTTTAAGTTTCGATAAAATTGAAAACACCGATCCAAGCGCTAAACGTCAAGGTGACATGATCCAAGTACACGCAGTCGCGAGTTTGTACGATCTTATGCCTGATACTTTTGGTGCTGTCGGTAACGATATTGAAGCTTGGTATCGTGATAAAGACTTAGGTTATTCCTATGCTAGTCAAGACGATAACTTGGCACAGTTGGCTTATGGCTCGAAGCTACGTTTGCAGTTTGGCGATAGAACACAATTAACTACTCGATTTGATCATTTAGATGAGCAAGACAGCAGCGGTAAAACAGTTACCGATACCGAACGTGTTGAAGTTGAAGGTCAATACAGAGTTACCGAACATCTAAAAATTGCCGCAGCAGGTCGTCATGTTAATGAGCTTAATAATGATGATCAGCAAAGCTCTGGTGATCTGGTAGGTGTTCGTGCCGATTATGAATTTAACGATGACAATAGTGTTTATGTTAAAGGGCAGAAAACCGTTAATGCTAGTCAAAGTTTTGATCAGGACGATAGCGTTGCCGTGGGTGCTGAGTTTGCGCTGAATGATGATTGGACGTTATCTGGTGAATATGCCACGGGTGATCGCGGCGATTCACTGCAAGCGAAAGTGGATTACCAAGTTAACGATTACTACTCTACTTACGCGAGTTATATCCAAGAAGATTACGATAACGAAAACAATATTGTTTTTGGTCAGAAAGCGGATCTCACCGATACCCTGTCGTTCTATCAAGAAAATCAGTTTGTGGATGATAACAATGGC
This sequence comes from Photobacterium lucens, assembly GCF_009873615.1. Classification (GTDB taxonomy): domain Bacteria; phylum Pseudomonadota; class Gammaproteobacteria; order Enterobacterales; family Vibrionaceae; genus Photobacterium; species Photobacterium lucens. The sequence goes on along the minus strand of NZ_SSMG01000035.1, from coordinate 4,849 downwards.
AAAGGCAAGGTGAACTCGTTTGGCTTTGATTATGATGTCAACGATGACGTTGATGCTGGTATTGCGTTTGAAAAAAGTAACTTAAAAAGCACAGATAATGGTGATATTGAGCGAAGTGGGATCAGTGTTTATACCTCGGTTGATAAAGACGATTACAGCTTAAAAAATAAAGTGGAATACCGTGTCGATAAAGGTGATAGCAAAGTCACTCAATTTGTTACCACTAACCGCTATGTTCATCATCTTAGCGATGAATACACCTTGTTTGGTAAGTTTAATTACTCGAAATCTAAAGATGAAACGAAAAACGAAGTCGTAGAACGTTACACTGAAAGCAGTGTTGGCTTAGCTTATCGTCCTATTTTTAATGATCGGCTGAATTTCTTAACTCGCTACACCTATTTAGAAGATTACGATCAAACTGACCGTTCAAAAGAGCAAGATACCAATAATGAGAAAAGCCATATTGTTGAAGGTGAAACGATTTATTCGGTTAATGCCCATGTTGATCTTGGTTTGAAAGGGGCTTACAAGAAAAAATCTGAGCTTTATAAACGTAAAGACAGTAGCGATGTGCCAGTGAAGAACGAGATCTTCCTAACAGGTATCAGTGCCAGCTATAAAGTGATGAAAGACTGGGATATATCCGGTGAATATCACTGGAAAAAAGATCGTGTCACTGATGATTTAGAGCAAGGTGCATTAGTGTCTGTGAATAAACATATTAATGATAATGTGAAAATTGGTGTGGGTTATAACTTTTCTAAATTTGATGATGATTTAGTACATAACGATGATTACAACGCGAAAGGCGTCTTCATTAACCTAGTGGGTAAATTCTAATGAAAAAATCATTCTTCGTATTATGTGTATTAGCGTTATTGGGTGGTTGCTCAACAGATACTTATGTTAGCCAAGAAAACATCAATAAGTTTGATGATCTGACCGTGAAGAAGTTTTTAATTGCAGAGCTTAAACAGAAAACAATAGCAGAAGATAAGAAAATATACTTGTCTTTGATCTCGCATTTTGACTTTGATAAAGCGGTTTTAAAACCACAAGACATTAAAGAGTTAGATAATTTTATTGCTAAAATTCAGCCACTTTCAGGTGATATCTTAATTGCAGGTCATACCGACTATCAAGGTAGTGATAGCTACAATGAAGCGTTATCGCTGCGCCGTTCACATGTGATTGAAAGCTATTTAAAAGCGAGAATTGATGAAAGTCATTATCATTTTGAAGTGAAATATTTTGGTGAGAAGAATCCCATCGTGAAAGGGCACAGCTTAAAAGCCAATGCATTGAACCGTCGTGGTTTGGTGATGTTTACTGAAATCTAATCGATAAATTCGAGATAAAGAAAAGGCGAGAAAGGTAACCCTTCTCGCCTTTTTTGATCTCGTTTGTAACGAAATTATAGCTTGTCAGTTAGCTTAACAGCATCACCAATGTAGTTTGCTGGTGTTAGCTCTTTTAGACGTGCTTTTTCGTGCTCTGGTAGTTCAAGACCATCGATGAATACACGCATACCTTCGCCATCAACACGCTTACCACGAGTTAGCTCTTTTAGCTTCTCGTATGGCTTCTCGATACCGTAACGACGCATCACTGTTTGTACTGGCTCTGCTAGTACTTCCCAGTTCTTATCAAGCTCTGCTGCTAGTGCTTCGGCGTTAACTTCTAGTTTGCTAATGCCTTTCAGAGTTGATGTGTAAGCAATAATTGCATAACCACAACCTACACCTAGGTTACGAAGTACTGTTGAGTCAGTAAGGTCGCGCTGCCAGCGAGAAACAGGCAGTTTCTGTGCTAGGTGACCGAAGATAGCATTCGCTAGGCCAAGGTTACCTTCAGAGTTTTCAAAGTCGATTGGGTTAACTTTATGCGGCATTGTTGATGAGCCGATTTCACCTGCAATTGTCTTCTGCTTGAAGTGACCTAGTGCAATGTAGCCCCAAACGTCACGGTCGAAGTCTAGAAGGATTGTGTTGAAACGTGCGAATGCATCGAATAGCTCTGCGATGTAATCGTGTGGTTCAATCTGTGTTGTGTAAGGGTTCCAAGTGATACCTAGAGAGGTCACGAACTCTTCACTGTATTGATGCCAATCGATTTCTGGGTAAGCAGAAAGGTGAGCGTTGTAGTTACCTACAGCACCGTTGATCTTACCAAGAATTTCAACGTTTTCGATTTGCTTGTATTGACGTTCCATGCGGTACGCCACGTTTGCCATTTCTTTACCCATTGTTGATGGAGAAGCTGGCTGACCGTGTGTACGAGTAAGCATTGGAATATCACGGAATTGATTAGCCAGATCTTTGATCGCATCAATTACGTTACGTACTTCAGGTAGCATCACTTTTTCACGAGCTTCTGTCAGCATAAGCGCGTGAGAAAGGTTGTTGATGTCTTCTGAAGTACATGCAAAGTGGATGAATTCGTTAACAGCGTGAAGCTCTGGCACTTCAGCTACTTTTTCTTTTAAGAAGTATTCAACCGCTTTAACGTCGTGGTTTGTTGTACGCTCGATCGTTTTAATGCGTAGCGCATCTTCTTCACTAAACTCAGCCGCAATACGATCTAAGAATGCGTTTGCTTCAGCGCTGAATGCAGGAACTTCCACAATAGCGTCAGTAGCAGCCAATTTTTGTAACCAACGGATTTCAACGATAGTACGGTACTTTAGCAGACCAAATTCACTGAAGATGCTGCGTAGCGCACTTGTTTTACTTCCGTAGCGGCCGTCTACTGGGGAAACAGCAGTCAATGCTGACAGTTCCATATTGGGTCTCTCCTGATTTATAAGGGTTAAAACAAAATTGTTTGCTTAGCTTGAGGAGCACTCAAGCCAAGCAGTATGAAGCTCAATCTGTCGCTTTAGTTACGAGCAAGCAAGATTTTTGCTTGTTCGATCATTTGCTTACGACCAAACAATAAATGGCGACGTTTACCACCTACTTGACGCCAAAGTACCGCACCACGTACCGCAGCTAGCAATAGCGCACGTACTTTATGTTGTACGTGGGGTTGCTGCAGTTGTGCAGGAGTACCTGATACTTGGATGCGAGGGCCAAGTGGGCTAATAATATCAAGGTAAACACTCGCGATATTACTTAGCATTTGCTCGTCAAGTAGCTCAAAGTGATCACGTTGGCGTTTGATCATATCAATACGATCACCGAGTTGTGACATGCTATCTCGACGGCTTTCTAACTTACGCTCAAGTGCCATTACGCTAACCAAGTAGCGAGTAATTTCACTACCTGATGAGCTGTTATCAATGTCACGGATCATGGACTCTAAACCCATGCGTAAGTTTGCTTCATTTCCATATACAGCAATAGTATTTGAAGGACTGGTCTCAACAATACTATTTAATGTTGCGGCTAAAATATCGTTATCACAGCTGCCGTTGCGGGCAACTTCCTGTACTAGTTTTACTGCTTGGCAAATACCAGCAAAGGCGATTGTTCGGTCATAAACAGTGTAAGCCACGGTGAAACTCCTTAAATTCGCTCTTCGATAATGCCGCCACCTAGGCAGATTTCACCGTTGTAGAATACCGCGGATTGACCTGGAGTAACTGCAATTTGAGGCTCATCAAAAATCACTTTAATGGTTTCATCATCTACTGGAATGATGGTGCAAGGAATGTCTTGCTGACGGTAACGAGTCTTCACCGTACAAGCCATGGTTTCACGGATTGGTTGACGATCAACCCAGTGAAGCTGTTTTGCAATTAAACCATTAGATTTAAGACGAGGATGATCTTTACCTTGACCAACAATCAGTAGGTTGTTTTCAACGTCTTTATCTACAACGTACCATGCATCTTCATGACCGTTGCCGCCTTTCTGACCACCAATGTGTAAGCCTTTACGTTGGCCTAGTGTGTGGTACATCAGACCTTGGTGCTCACCAATTTCTTTACCTTCGTCAGCGGTAACGATTTTACCTGGCTGCGCTGGTAGGTATTTGCCTAGGAACTCCGTGAACTTACGCTCACCGATGAAACAAATACCGGTCGAATCTTTCTTCTTCGCCGTGATCAAACCTTGCTCTTCCGCAATGCGGCGAACTTCAGGTTTTTCTAACTCACCCACAGGGAATAGGCTACGTGCAATTTGCTCGTGGCTTAATGTGTAAAGGAAGTAACTTTGGTCTTTGTTGTTGTCGACACCACGTAGCATTTGAGGCTTTTCGCCTTCTGCAGTAGGGAAGCTGCGACGTGTGTAGTGACCCATAGCAATGTAATCTGCTTCAAGCACTTCATCTGCAAACTCAAGGAAAGCTTTAAACTTGATTTCCTTGTTACATAGAATGTCTGGGTTTGGCGTACGGCCTGCTTTGTACTCAGCAAGGAAGTATTCAAATACGTTATCCCAGTATTCAGCTGCAAAGTTGATGGTGTGCAGAGGAATACCAAGCTTGTCACATACAGCTTGTGCATCAGCGAGATCTTCTGCAGCAGAGCAGTATTCGTCGTTATCGTCTTCTTCCCAGTTTTTCATGAATAAGCCTTCAACTTGATAACCCTGTTGAAGGAGTAGGTAAGCGGATACCGATGAATCTACGCCGCCGGACATGCCGACAATGACTTTCTTTTGGCTGTTATCTGACATATTTCTCTTCAGTCGCTAATTTAGTGTTAAGAGCGTAATTCTAACAGAAAGCATTGAGCTGAAACAGATCGAGAGCAGAATCACACTTCAATAAATAAGTGACATAGCTTTATGTGCTAGGTACCAAACTAAAATAACCTTAAAAATCATTTTTAAAACAATAACTAACAATAAAAAATGCCAATAAAACAGAGGTTATATATTAAGTTTGGAATCTAACGCAA
>NZ_SSMG01000335.1 GCF_009873615.1 Photobacterium lucens | reverse complement strand
ATAGACCCCAATAATTACTTTTATATCAGAATAAATTTTACATGATTGATATTTTATTAAACCTACGTTCACTACGTGCTCAAGCACGTGAAATGTCAGTTTCAGATCTAGAAGAAGGTCTTCAAAAATTTACTCAAGTTGTTGAAGAGCGCCGTGAAGAAGAAGCTGCAGCTAAAGCACAAAATAAAGAGCAAGAAGCTAAGCTTCAAAAATACCGTGAGCTACTAGAAGCAGAAGGTATTACAGCAGAAGAGCTTGTTGCACTTATTGGTGATGCACCAAAAGCGAAGAAGAAGCGTGCTGCACGCCCTGCTAAATACAAATTCGCAGACGAAAACGGCGAAGAAAAAACATGGACAGGCCAAGGCCGTACTCCTAAAGCACTGCAACAGCTGCTTGACCAAGGTGCACAACTTTCTGAGTTTGAAATTTAATTTCAATCTTATTCAAACAATAAACCGCCATCCTAATATGGCGGTTTTTTTTACTCTCACTTTATATTCTACTCCGCGTCCTTCTTTGTTATCTTGCCATGCTCATATTTACTTTGAGCTTCCATTACATAGATAAAAAACAGCACATCACACTGTTCATATTTTTGTACATCAATAGATTTATCAACTGCCATCACTAATAAAATTAGAAACTAGCTTCAGCACAAGACAACAATACAGGATAATAAGCCAATCAAAACATATCACCCAGTTTTAATCGCCATCAAAACTGACCATTGCAGTGGCCTAAATTATGTTTACGTTAAAATATAGTTATAGGTTCTATCTATTTATAAACGTAACTTATTATTACAACCATAACGGTTTCTACAGCTTCTTTAATCATAGATAGGAGGTAATACTATGATTATAGGGATACCAAAAGAGATCAAAACACATGAGTACCGTGTCGGTATGACACCAAGCTCAGTAAAAGAGCTCACCTCGTATGGTCATACCGTCTATATTGAAACCCAAGCTGGCATTGGGATCGGTTTTCAAGATCAAGATTATATTGATGCTGGAGGACAAATTTTACCTACGGCTAACGATATCTTTGCCGAATCTGAAATGATCATAAAAGTAAAAGAGCCTCAAGCTAATGAGCGTGCATTATTGCGAGAAGAGCAGATTTTATTTACCTACCTTCATCTGGCTCCCGATCCAGCTCAAACCAATGATTTGATCAAAAGCAAAGCTATTTGTATCGCTTACGAAACAGTGACTGATAATGATGGTAAGCTGCCATTACTCGCACCTATGTCAGAAGTGGCAGGTAGAATGTCAATTCAAGCAGGGGCTTTTGCCCTTGAAAAGTCCCATGGCGGAAGAGGGGTATTACTCGGTGGCGTCCCCGGTGTAACACCTGCCAATGTCGTTATTCTAGGCGGTGGTGTAGTAGGAGCTAATGCTGCACAAATGGCGCTTGGCCTAAAAGCCAATGTGACGATTATTGATCGTAATATCTCAGTGCTACGTCAACTCGATGCTCAATTTAACGGTAGAGTAAATACTGTCTATTCAACCCATGATACGATTGAAAAGCATGTCCTTAATGCAGATCTTGTTATCGGTGGTGTTCTCGTTGCTGGCGCTGCTGCACCAAAACTCGTAACAAAAGCGATGATCAGAAAAATGAAAAACGGTGCAGCGATTGTTGATGTCGCTATCGATCAAGGCGGCTGCGTTGAAACCTCCCATGCAACAACTCATGATAATCCTACCTATGTTGTTAATAATGTAGTTCATTATTGTGTCGCCAATATGCCTGGAGCAGTAGCCCGTACAGCAACCATCGCGCTGAACCACGCTACACTTCCCTATATTGTTGCCCTTGCAAATAAAGGCTATAAACAAGCACTGCTTGATGATCACCATCTCCGTCATGGGCTCAACGTCTATAGAGGGCATATTACCTGTCTTAGCGTTGCACAATCACTCAGCTTGCCATATGTCAGCCCAGAGTCACTACTGATGTGATTTGAACGATTTATAAATAAAAAAAGAGCCACCTAACGAGGTGGCTCTTTCATGACAAGATACATTAACGCGCATTCGTCGGTGCGATTAGCTGAGCTTTACCGATAACATGAGACAAAATGTTATAACCTGCTAACGCTGGTGATGCATTTTCAGGTAACTTAATGTTAGCTGTATTTAATGCGTATACAGTGATTTCGTAGTTGTGAGGTTTTGAATTTGGTGGTGGACATGCACCGCCGAAACCTTTGAAGCCGAAGTCATTCGTTACCATGCTTGCACCTTTAGGTAGATCTTTACCACCTACTGCGCCAGCACCAGCAGCTAAACTGTGAACGTTTGCAGGAATATTTACAACACTCCAGTGCCACCAGCCACTACCTGTTGGTGCATCTGGATCATACATAGTCACAGCGAAGCTCTTTGTACCTTCAGGCACGCCAGTCCAGCTTAATTGTGGTGAAACGTTACTACCAGTACAACCCCACTGATTAAACAGTTGTTGATTTTGTAGCGTATGATCATTGGTAATATCTTGGCTTGTTAATGTCATTGCTGCATGTGACATAAATGCAGGTGCGGCTAAAAGAACAGCGGCTACAACTTGTTTGATCTTCATTATCTGTACTCATGTTCGAATAATTAACTATCTAGCAGCACAAAGTAAATGTGAAATTGGTATACTGCCAAACTCGTTTTGCGGTTTTAATTATGGAACTAATAATTAAATTCAACAAATCAATAAAACTATTTTGTGAGTTGAGAAAAAATACCCCGAAGGAATCTTAATGCGCGTTATCCCCCCCATCAAAGCTATTGTGTATTTTGAAGCGGCAGCACGATTACAAAGTTTTAAACTAGCAGCAGAAGAATTATGCGTAACACCTGGGGCTGTAAGCCATCAGATCAACACACTTGAAGAGTTTATTGAGCAAAAACTCTTTCAACGTCATAACCGAAGCATAACGCTGACCAATGCAGGGCAACGTTACTTTAGCCGTACATCCATTATTCTTAATGAGCTAGAGCAAGCCACCGCAGATCTTGGTATGGCAAGTAAAAACCAAAAACTCACTGTTGCAATACCGCCAGCATTACTTAATAAATGGTTATTACCGTTAATTAACCTTCAACAATTGTCTCAACAGGGTATTTCTCTCAATTTTGTTGATACTTTAGAAACACTGGATTTTCATAAAGACAGCATCGACATGGCTATCCGTTATGGCTTAGAACCACCAGAGCATGTGGAATACGATAAGTTGTTTGAAGAAGAGATGATTGCCGTTTGTGCGCCCAATTATTTACCGCCAGTGATCACCACACTTACCCCACAAATTTTGCAAGAAGTGACTTTAATTGAAACCACAAACCGACTTATTCAATGGGATCTCGTGTTACACAACCTCAAAATAAAGCCGATCATCAATCAAAATAAAGTATTCTTTCAAAATTCAATTCAAGCGATTGAAGCCGCATGTAATGGGTTAGGGATTGCTTATGTAAATAAAATTCTAGTGCAAAAGCCACTTAATGAAGGAAAGCTCATTAAGGCATTTACTATTCCCGATCAAGGCGATAAAAGACCAACTTATTACCTTGTTTGCCCCAAAGAACATAAGAAAGATCCCGCGACATCACTGCTCTATGCTGCGATCTTAGACTTAGCTCACAAGCAATAAAAAAACGGATGAGTACTCAGTACCCATCCGTTTTTACATTAAGCATAAAAATTAATATTTTTCATTCAGCACTTCATCTCGTGCATTCGCCCAACCATTTGCATAACAAGCCGCCACTTTCGCCGCCTTCTCAGATTTAATAAGAGTTGTATTTGACTTTAATTGACTCTCAAGTTGCTGACAGCGTTGATCAATCGATGTTTTGTAATGATCACCTTGACCAGACAAGTTATAAACCTGATCTTTCGCCGTTGCTTCCGCTTGTTGGTAGCAATGAATCAAGCCCTGCTCATCAAAGTTTTGGTTCTCTACACACGACTGAACAACAATCGAATTACCCGCTGGCTCAGCCGCACTAGCGTAAGAAAAGAAAAGTGGAACTATAAATGCAGTTGCTAATGAAGCATTTTTTAAAAAATTAGACATAAAGATAGGCTCTTTTTATTAGTTTTTATCCTTTATCTCATCA
>NZ_SSMG01000334.1 GCF_009873615.1 Photobacterium lucens | reverse complement strand
GTGTCTTTTGGTTTTTAAATTTTTGATTTTAAATGATTTTTCTGGAGGTTTTTGACGAGGTTAAAACATTTGAACTTGATCACTATAGGAGAGAAACTTTGCACTGAATCAAATTTTTAACACAAGAAATTAAGTTCTTATTGATGTTTTGCGCTGCGAAAGTAGTCTTAATAACGAAGTTACACAAAGTTCAATTTTGAACGAAAAAAAATATGAATTGGTCGAAATGATTCGGCTAACATATGGGAGATTTACTTGTAGCCTTCGGCGGCCAACCTTTCAGGTTACAGGTAAACAGCTTATATCTTTTAGGAGTTATTCCATGGAATCAAAGTTTTTTAAAGTTTCTGCTTTAACAGCAGCAATGTTAGGTGCAGTAGCAATGCCAGCAATGGCACAGCAAGATGTGTCTGAGCAAGTTATTCAAGAAGAAATCGCATTTTTCAATGATTCAACTATTAGTGGTAATGTGAACTTTTGGTTCCGTGACCGTGAGCGTGGCAATGTAGACGCTGATGGTAACAACACTCCAAAAGAAACTAACCTAAATCACGGTTCTGTATTCATGAACCTAGGTTTCAACTCAGGTTATGTTGCTGACGTTGTTGGTTTAGACCTTGTTGTTTACTCTACATGGGATTTATTCAACGACGGTGGTACTGGTCACGAAATGAACTTCCTTCCATGGGATCGCACATGGGATGAAGCGCATTGGGATCAAAAAGAAAAAGGCGGCGTATCTGTATCAACAGCTGCTCTTAAATTCAAACTTGGTGCTAACGCAAATGCTAAGTTAGGTTACTTCCAGCCTTCTGTACCTAGTGCTCTAGGTGTTAACTGGTCATTCGCTCCTGGTACATATCTAGGTGGTGAAATCGGTGCAAACTTTGGTGACCTAGCGCTTGGTTTAGTAGTTGCAGACCAATATAAAGCTCCATGGTTCAAGTACACTGATGAAATGCGTTCATACGCAGATGGTGAAGCAGCAACACTTTACTCTGTAGGTCTACGTTACGGCTTTGGTAATGGCATGAGCATCGATACTGCATATGCTAACCTTGACGAGCGTTCAATTGCTCACTTCAAATTTAAAGCGACAACTGAAGGTGGTTTCTACTACTCTCCACAAGTTTACGTAGTTAAAGACAGTAAGCAATACGAAGATGATTATGGCTACCAGTTAGCAATGTTAACATCTTGGGCTGCTGGTCCTTACTCAATGCGTCTTGAAGCAACATACACTGATGCTGGTGAAGATGGTAACTGGTTCGCATACCGTCCAACTCAAGGTTACGGTCAATCAAACGGTGCTTACGAAATTTGGTGGAACAACCGTTCTGACTTCAACCACGACGGCGAATTTGCAGGTTTTGCATCTGTATCTCGTGACTTCTCTGACATCGGTGCAACTGGTTTAAATGCTGGTATTAGCGGTGCGTTCGGTCTAGGTGCTGAAGTTGCTGATTATAAAGAGCTTAAAGAATATGCAGCAAGTGTATTTGCAAGCTACGCAATCCAAGGTGGTGCGCTTAAAGGTGCTAACTTAGGTATGCACTACACCAAATACTACAATGATTCAGATGCTCCTAACTGGACTGGTTACACTAACGCATTCCAAGATGAATCTGATATCAAAGTTACTCTAACAATTCCTTTCTCTGTAAAGTAATTAGTAACTAAAAGTAAAAAGATGACAGCCAGTATCTTCGGATACTGGCTTTTCTTTTTTTTAAGAATGAAGAAAAATTATTTTTAGAAAAGACGATAAGACATTTTCCCATTTCTATAATTAATGTGATTTAACTCACATATGGGGAAAGTAATGAAAATATTTATAATTATTTCGTTTTTTACTTTATCAGTTTTCTCGTCATTAGCGTATGCCCAAGCTTGTGCAGGGGGAGGCGGCAGTGCTGGGGCACATGGCGGTAATGGAGCGCAAAGTGTTCCGATTTATCGTTGTGTCTACACTGATCGCCGTGGCCAACAGCAAGATGTATTTGTACCGCAATACTTCTGTGACAGTAATGGTGGCAAAACTATCCTGTAGATTTAGCTATGGCATAAGTCGTTGGTGAGTTATGCCATTTTATTTGATTATTGTAGATTTACCTCACAGTGCTAAAATACCTGTCATTAGATAGAACACAGTAGTCCTTACTGTGTAGTCCTTCATTCATAAGGTAATTTCAATGACGGTTAAAACTCGTTTTGCACCAAGCCCAACTGGCTTTTTGCATGTAGGTGGTGCTCGTACTGCACTGTACTCATGGTTGTACGCTAAACACATGGGCGGTGAATTTGTACTACGTATCGAAGATACGGATCTAGAGCGTTCAACTCAAGAAGCTATCGATGCCATTATGGAAGGTATGGAATGGTTAGAGTTGAACTGGGATGAAGGTCCTTACTACCAAACAAAACGTTTTGATCGTTACAATGAAGTTGTTGATCAGCTGCTAGCAGAAGATAAAGCGTACAAGTGTTACTGTCCTAAAGAGCTACTTGACGAGATCCGTGAAGAGCAAATGGCGGCAGGTGTTAAACCTCGTTATGACGCAAACCATCCGAAAGTAGTTGCGGCTAATGCTGCAGCGACAGAAGACTCTCCGTTCTGTATTCGTTTCCGTAACCCGAAAGAAGGTACGGTTGTATTTGACGACAAAATCCGTGGTCGTATCGAAATTGCTAACAGTGAACTTGATGATCTGATCATCCGTCGTACTGATGGTAGCCCAACATACAATTTCTGTGTGGTTATCGATGACTGGGATATGGGTATTACTCAAGTTGTTCGTGGTGAAGATCACATCAACAACACACCTCGCCAGATCAATATTTATGAAGCACTAGGTGCGCCAGTGCCTGAGTTTGCACACTGTGCAATGATCCTTGGTGATGACGGTGCGAAATTGTCTAAGCGTCACGGTGCTGTAAGCGTAATGCAATACCGTGATGAAGGTTACCTACCTCAAGCGCTACTAAATTACTTAGTTCGTTTAGGTTGGTCTCACGGTGACCAAGAGATCTTCTCACTACAAGAGATGATCGACCTATTTAGCCTAGAGTCAGTAAGTAAGTCTGCATCAGCATTCAATACTGATAAGCTATTATGGTTAAACAACCATTACATTAAAACAGCAGAGCCTGAGTACGTTGCTAAATACCTACAATGGCATCTAGATCAGAAAGAAATTTCACTTGAAAATGGTCCTGTGATTGCAGAAGTGATCAAGCTAGTAGGTGAGCGTTGTAATACGCTGATCGAACTTGCTGAGCAATCTCGTTACTTCTACCAAGACTTCAATGAGTTTGAAGCTGGTGCTGCGAAGAAACACCTACGTCCTGTAGCAAAAGAAGCACTAGAGCTTGCACTTGCTAAAGTTGAAGCTCTTGATGAGTGGACAACTGAAAATCTACACGGTGTGATTGCACAAGTTTGTGAAGAGCTTGAGCTAGGCATGGGTAAAGTGGGTATGCCACTACGTGTTGCTGTAACTGGTCAAGGCCAATCACCTTCGGTTGATGCAGTAATGCAGCTTATTGGTAAAGAGCGCGTTGTAGCTCGTATCAAGATGGCACTTGCATACATTGCAGAGCGTGAAGCAAACGCATAAGGTTGCTGTGCTTAAACGAAAAACGGAGCTTTGATGCTCCGTTTTTTATATCTAGTATTTAGAATCTTGCATTCACAATAGGGAAAACAGGAAGATCTTTGCTGACGAAAGTACCTGAACGGTCGTAGTTAATTAAACCTATCTGAATACCCTTATTAATATGATCAGTAGCATTCATAAAGCCAAATTGAAGTCCATTTAGGCTTCCTGCATAGTTAAATAGCCCAAATTGACCACCTGTGAAATTATTGGCAGTGTAATTTATTAAACCAAAATCAGCCCCTTTTGCTGTACCTTCATTAAGGTTAGCAAAACCCAATTCAACCCCTTTCATGCTATTACGCGTTCGGTTTGCACCATAAAACATACCAAGATTAAGGCCGGTAAAGTTGTCAGTATCAGATAGCCCTAATAGTGAGATGTTTAAACCTTTTACATTGTGGCTTCGACCATAAAGAGCACTTAAACGAACCCCTGAAACATCACCTGCTGGTAAATTTATACCAGGAACTGACACTTGAACTGGTGTTGCAGCATATGCAGAAGAGGCGAACAGTGTAGCTGTGACGAGAAGAGAGGTTAGTTGGAACTTCATGTAAATAATCCTTAGTGTTTGTGCTTTTATTTGGACTATTTAATCGTATATAAAGATTTATGTTGTCAATGAAAGGTGAATAAATAATATTTATATTTAA
>NZ_SSMG01000333.1 GCF_009873615.1 Photobacterium lucens | reverse complement strand
ATCTAAATTCTAAATTAAAGAAATTCAGTTATGGCTTGGAGAAATTTCAAAATAAATGATTGTTTATTAATAACAACAGAAAACAGTCTGAACAAATTAGGTAAAACATATATTCTTGAACCAAGAATTACTAAACTTCTATCATTTATGGCTCAAAATCAAGGGATTGTATTTACGCGAGATGAGTTAATTGATGAGGTTTGGGATGGTGCCGTTGTTAGCGATCAAGTTGTTACTCAATCCATTTTTGAATTAAGAAAAATTTTAAAAAAGTTAGATGAAGATCATTGGATCATTACCATTCCCAAACGAGGCTATAAATTAGACGCTGATGTACAACAAATTTACATTGACCCTAATACTGGCTTTAAATTAGAAGAGTTTCATTCATCTAACGAGCATACGAATGACAACAATAACCTCGGAACCGCATTTCCAGCGGGGCCGATGACACGTGCATTTAGCAAACCAGAGAAAGATATCCCACCAGCCTCAGTAAGCAATAAAATCAAAAACTTAAAGCTTAACCATTGGCTTTTCGATGTAGGAATATTATCTATGTTAGTGCTTACCCTTGTCTTCGCTAGTTGGGCGAACAATGATAATGCATCAACCAAAAGCTTAAAAAACCCACGGCAAATAAACATAGAAATAACCTCTTCATCTAATCAGGTATATTCTATAGCGAAAATGATAGAAAGCACGCTGTTTACTTACACTGACTACACCAGTAGTTTACATCCTAATTCAGAAGCTGGAAAAACACTTTCGTTATATATTAGTGATAATAATCAATTACATATAGAGCTTTATAATAATATTTCTCATCGTTCTGATTTAAAAAAAAATCTGCTTTTACAAAGTAAAAAACTCTACACATCCCTCAATCAATTACTCAATGAACTCATTCAAACATTAACCCATGATCACCAAATAGTCGTTACTAATGTACCTGTAATTACTGAATCAACCCTGCTTTATAAATACCTATCATTACCAGACCTAATTAATGACGATGGACAAGTAAATAAAAGCTACCTAACTGATATAAATAAACTTATTTCAAACTCACCCAATAACAGTTACTTACTTGCAAAACGTTATATTAGCTACGCAATTATTCTCACTCTAGATAACAAAGAAACATCAATGCCAAAATTGATGAATTATGCACATGACTTGGTTAAGAATATTTCTCAACAAAATTCCTTATCATCACTACCAACTCAAACGCTCAATGCACTTGCTTTGAATCAGCTCTATCAAGGTAATTTTGACTTATCACAACATTACTTATCGCTATCAAGGCAACAATCAAAACAAAATTCAGCCCTTTATTATATTCTCCAGGGCAAAATTTTTGATATTAAGAATCAACATCAGCAAGCAAATGAAAACTTCAGTATTGCTAAATATTTATCACCATCTTATGAAACAGAAATACTTTGTCAAAGCTTAGTGTTTCATTCTATTTAACCTTAGGTTCAATTTAAATAAAAATATAAGG
>NZ_SSMG01000332.1 GCF_009873615.1 Photobacterium lucens | reverse complement strand
TTCATAAGCATAATTATCTGTTTTGAGTAAGTTAAAGAGGCGAGCCACTGTGCTCGCCTTTCTTATATTTGAGATATAGAAAATTAATTAAATTTCGTTGTGACTTTTCTTGTTGCTATGGCGTTTGTGTAAATACAGTCGAGGTTTCTCAAGGACTGAAAAGGCATAAAAACAATATAACAATTAGAGGAGTAGTATCATGAAATCAACAATCACTGCGGTTTCCGCTGCGGTTGGTCTGCTGGTATCGTCAGTTTCTTATGCTGATACTGTTAGCATGTTTGATTATGAAGAAGCCACATCGGCTTATGAAGATGCTTATTTAGATGCTCAATTTGATTTACGTAGTGGTAATCAAGATCAAACCAGTTATAACGCGGTGATGAGCGCCAATTATGATCGCGTATTCTCATCTGCAAATCGCAATACTCGCATTGATTTTACTGGCGACGGCACCATTAGCCAAGGACCAAACGCCAATGATGAACGTAAAGAAACCTATCAAGCATTAGCGTCATTAACCAATGATATGTATTTTGCCCCAACGGTGAATGATTTTTTCTGGTACGGCAAAGCTGAAGTGGGTGCACAAACCGATATGGTTGACCCATTCACCAAGTTAACTGTCGGTTTAGGCTATGGTCGTGTGGTGAATGCAACCCCAATGGCCAAAGCGATTCGCGTGGTTCAGGCATTGCAAGAGCGTGGTTTACTACGTGGTAACGTCTCTCGTGAAACATACCAGAATGTTGCTCAAGTGATTGCTAAAGAGCCAGCTTATCGTAGTCGATATGGCTCTGCGGATTATGCGGAATATTGGGTTGAAGATATTGGTAAGGCATTAGGTGATAACCTTGGAGCAAGAGGGGCGATCAAATCTTACGATGTCTTAGTTAATGAGCGAATTTCTACTCGTAAATATGGTTGGTTAGTTCGCGCTGGTGTTGGTGCTGTATTAACGAACTATGATGGTTCTGATACAAAGCCAGCGCTAGAAGTGGGTGCTGAATATCATTATCCAATCAATAACCAAACCCAATTTTCTAATGAAGCGATCTTAACGGCTATTTTGGATGATGGTGATAATGGCTTTAATGCATCAAACACGATGTCGTTAACTTATGAGCTTCGTGACAATATCGATTGGGAAAATACATGGTTATTAACCTATGCAGCCAGTGATAAAACAGAAGATCTCATGACTAATTCGCTGCGCTCTACTTTCCGTTACTATGTATCGAATTCGATCAGTTTGTCGTTGTCGGCTGGGGTATCGAAAACAGAAGATAATATTGATTATAATCCAGCAGATCCAAGCACCAATCGAAATGATGATGTTGATACTACCGTCAACTTTGGTGTGACTTATCGTTTGAAATAGTAAATCAACCGCTTAGCAACCAAAACACATGCTTTCTTTTTTATAAGACAAGCATGTGTTTTTTTTTGCATATAGTAAATAGAGCAATAAAAAACTATCACTTTTTTGTCATTGAAAAAATAAAAT
>NZ_SSMG01000331.1 GCF_009873615.1 Photobacterium lucens | reverse complement strand
ATTTTATGGAGTGTGTGGGGGAATCTAGCATCAGCATTATCAAATTATGGTGGTAATATTCTAATTAACTTGTATTTTCTACCGGTATTTAACGCATCTAGGGTAGTTTCAACACAACTTAGCGGTGTTATAAATAGTGGTATAAATAGTATGCAATTAAGTCTGACTCCAACAATCGTGAGGTTATATGCGAAAGGAGAGATTAATAAGATGCTAAATGTAAGTTACCGAGCTAGTAGAATATATTTAAATTTATGTGCGTTAATAGTTATACCATTTTACTATTATTCTGAAAACATAATGAACTTATGGCTTTCTAACACAACTCCTGAATACTCAAGTCAATTTTTTAGACTAGCATTATTAATATTATTAGTTGACTCTGTATCCCCGCCATTAATGATATGTGCTCAAGCAACTGGTAATATAAAAAAGTACCAAGTCATAATAGGTGGATTACTTTTATTTGTTATCCCTGTTACTTGGGGTTTATATTCATTAGGGAGTGAAGCAAAAAATATATATGTTGTGATTTTTATATTTTCTATTCTTTGTTTGATTAGTAGGCTCTTATTGCTAAGGGATATGGTA
>NZ_SSMG01000330.1 GCF_009873615.1 Photobacterium lucens | reverse complement strand
CATACAAAAATTGTATCTCTAATTAAGCTGAGTTATTTGTCTGTTTTTATAGCGATATAAGCTAGCTATCCTTGTCTTCGATCTATTTTCTCGCTAAATATCCCAAATTCCTTTCATCAATCTGTGTCTTTTTCGTTATTGACTTACTACTTATATTAATTGTCATTTTTTTGACATCGTAATTTAATCTTGCTTACCTTTAATTTTCTGATTTATAAGAATTATATTTGGCATGTAATTTGCTTTTTTATAAATAATATTGAATTTTTTGTTATTAGGTTTCGTGCATGGATGATCAAGCGACGGCATTAGGACAATTAGAACAACAAGTCGAGCGTTACCAGCAAGTGCTTGAAGTGATGCCGGTTGGGGTGATTTTGTTAGATCCTAAAGGCATTGTCAGTGAAACCAATAATGAAGCGTTACGTTTGCTAGGTGAGCCATTAGAGGGCGAGCGTTGGGTTGATATAATTCAACGTTGTTTTAACCCTCAAGAAGATGATGGTCATGAGATCTCACTGCGATCTGGTCGAAAGGTAAAACTGGCGATTTCAGCATCCGCTGCTGGTCAGCTAATTGTGATTACTGATATGACAGAAACTCGCCAGTTACAGTCACGATTAAGTGAAATGCAGCGTTTATCATCATTAGGAAAAATGGTGGCGTCGCTAGCACATCAGGTTAGAACCCCGCTATCTAGTGCCATGCTTTATGCTGCTAATTTATCTGCGCCTAATTTGCCTGTGAATACCCGTGAACGTTTTCAAACAAAGCTTGTTGATCGTCTGCAAGATCTTGAAAAGCAAGTGAACGACATGCTGTTGTTTGCGAAAGGTGGCGACAACAAAGTCGTGAACTGTTTCAGTTTAGAGACTTTGCTTAATAGCATGGAAAACATGGTTGAAGCTTTAGTGATGAGTCAAAACGTCGATTTTAGTATCGATTGTGATGATGAATCATTAGTGATTTTAGGCAATGAAAATGCCCTTGCGAGTGCGATCAGCAACCTGATAACGAATGCTATTCAAATGTCAGGAAAAGGTTGCTCAGTAGCCGTGTCTTGTCATGTGATGGGTGATGATATTTTGCTATCGGTGACCGACAACGGTCCGGGTATTGAACCAGATATTCAAGCCAAAGTATTAGAGCCGTTTTTTACCACTCGCAAGCAAGGCACAGGCTTAGGTTTAGCCGTGGTACAGATGGTGGCTCTTGCTCATCATGGCAAGCTTTCTTTGCAGTCAGAAGTGGGTAAAGGAACGTGCTTTACGTTAACCATTCCAATGGCTTCACAAGAAAATATTCAGCGTCAGTTAGCAGCATCGTAAGCATACCTGTGATACGAACTCATGGAGAGAAAATATGAACCAAACGAGAGTCTTAGTTGTTGAGGATGACGAAGGATTACGTGAAGCACTTGTCGATACGTTAGCGCTGGCTGGCTATCAATGGATTGAAGCTGAAAGTGCGGAAGATGCGTTAGTGATCATGAAGTCTCAAGCGGTTGATATTGTTGTCTCTGATGTGCAAATGGCAGGAATGGACGGGTTAGGCTTACTGCGTAGTATTAAGCTTAATTGGCCGAAAGTGCCGGTACTGTTGATGACGGCTTACGCCAATATTGAAGATGCTGTTGCGGCTATGCGTGAAGGTGCGATTGATTACATGGCAAAACCGTTTGCACCGGAAGTATTACTTAATATGGTTGGGCGTTATGCGCCGATCAAAAAGCAAAGCAGCAAAACGGTCGTTGCAGATCCGAAAAGTATTAAATTGTTAGCTTTGGCTGACAAGGTCGCTAAAACCGATGCTAGCGTAATGGTATTAGGGCCAAGTGGTTCAGGTAAAGAAGTGCTATCTCGCCATATTCATGATAACTCTGAACGTCGAGATGGCCCTTTTATTGCTATTAACTGTGCAGCTATTCCTGAAAATATGTTGGAAGCAACCTTATTTGGTTACGAGAAAGGTGCATTTACCGGTGCTGTGCAAGCATGTCCTGGTAAGTTTGAGCAAGCGCAAGGCGGCACATTACTGTTAGATGAAATCAGTGAAATGGATTTGAATCTACAGGCGAAATTACTGCGTGTATTACAAGAGCGAGAAGTAGAACGTCTAGGTGGTCGCAAAAGCATTAAGTTAGATGTGCGTATTCTTGCAACCAGTAACCGAGATCTTAAGACTTATGTTGCTGAAGGGCATTTTCGTGAAGATTTGTATTACCGCTTGAATGTTTTCCCTATTGCATGGCCTGCATTAGGGGATCGTAAGGGAGATATTTTACCCTTAGCCTCATTATTTGCTGAACGGCACAGTATCCAACAAGGAAATGTGGTACCTACTATAAGCCAAGCAGCACAGGATAAATTGCTGCAATATCCGTGGCCTGGCAATGTGCGTGAATTAGATAATGTGATTCAACGAGCATTGATTTTATGCGAAAACAATCAGATCCAGCAGCAAGATATTTTATTAGAACATTTTGATTGGCTTGATACAGAAAGCCCTGAAGTCGTCACAACATCTGAGCCAAGCGTGATTGCTGTACGCCCTAAAGTGCCGACAACAGGAGAAGGGCTAGGCAGTGAGTTACGTGAACAAGAATTTAGCATTATTTTAGAAACGCTGGTGGCCTGTGATGGCAGCCGTAAAGATGTGGCAGAACAGCTTGGGATAAGCCCACGAACCTTACGTTATAAACTCGCAAAAATGCGTGATGCTGGCATTGAGATCCCTGCGTAGTGTGCAGGAAGCAGAACGACAAAAAATAAACGAATAGAGAGAATCACGGAATGAAAGTAAACGGACTACAAGCAGAAATGCAAGCAATGAGGCTGGATGCCCAAAACACCTCATCCCCAGCCACAGCACAACAAGTGAGTGCAGATTTTGGCAATCTTCTTAGTGATGCACTGAAAACAGTGAATCATCTTCAAGGACAATCTAGCGAATTAGCCACACGTTTCGATCAAGGTGACCGCAGTGTGTCTTTATCCGATGTGATGATCGCGAGAAACAAGTCCAGCGTTGCGTTTGAAGCAACGGTTCAAGTTCGCAATAAAATGGTACAAGCGTACAAAGAATTAATGAATATGCCGGTATAAACCTGACTTTTTAAAGTATGGATAGTAAAGCCGTTATTCTTGCAGTTTATGGGTAAAAAGTCGTGGCAGAAGAAAACATTAATCAACCATTAGCCGTATCAGGGAATGGGTCAGCACCTGCTTTGCATGATGATGCAGGTCTTGATCAAGGGGCTGATATTTCAGAGAAGAAAGCTTCTTCGACAGATAGCATTTTGGGCAATTTGGATCTCTTACGCCAAGTGATCTTAGTGTTGTCTGTGGCTATCTGTGTAGCGCTAATTGTGTTGGTCACAATGTGGATCAAAGAGCCTGAAATGCGCCCATTAGGCACTTATGAAACTGAAGAGCTTATTCCGATCCTTGATCACTTCGATCAAAAGAAAATCGAATACCAACTAGATGGGAATACCATTCGGGTTCCAGCTGAAGAATATAGCGCAATTAAGCTCGATCTAACCCGTTCAGGGTTAAATACACGTACGGTTGAAGGTGACGATATTCTGTTACAAGACATGGGCTTTGGTGTTTCTCAGCGTCTTGAAAGCGAACGTTTAAAGCTAAGTCGTGAGCGTCAGCTTGCTCGTGCTATCGAGCAAATCAGCCAAGTGCGTAAAGCGCAGGTGTTATTAGCAACACCAAAACAAAGTGTCTTTGTTCGTCATAATCAAGAAGCAACAGCAACGGTATTTTTAACCCTTTCTTCTGGTGGTTCGCTGGGTCAACAAGAGGTGGATTCAATTGTTGATATGGTGGCAACTGCAGTGCCTGGCTTACGACCAACACGTGTGACGGTGACCGATCAACATGGTCGCTTATTGAGCTCTGGTACCGAAGATCCAAGTGCGACCGCAAAGCGAAAAGAGTACGAATTAGAACGTAAGCAAGAGCAATCACTACGTGAGAAAATTGATGCGATTTTAATGCCTGTTTTAGGATTGGGTAATTACACCTCTCAAGTTGATGTTGCGATGGATTTCTCGGCTTTAGAGGAAACCCGTAAGCGTTATGATCCTGCAACTGCAGCGACACGCAGCGAATTTACGTTAGAAGATATCAATGGTGGTAATACGGTTTCAGGTATTCCGGGCGCATTAAGCAATCAACCGCCAGTCGATTCAGCAATTCCTCAAAATGTTAAAGACATGCAATCGGGCAGCGCTGGCGCTGATGGCTCTGTGCATCGAGAATCAACCCGCAACTATGAATTAGATACCACCATCAGTCATAAACGAGCGCAGACAGGCATCATTGCACGTCAAACAGTATCTGTGGCAGTGGATTATAAAACCATTACCGATCCAGCAACGGGCGATGTAACACGTGTTCCTGTCTCTGAAGCTGAAATTGCCAAAATTCGTCGCCTATTAATGGGGGGGATTGGCTTTTCTGAAGCCCGTGGTGATTTGCTTGAAGTGTTATCTGTGCCATTTGCATTACCTGAATCACAAGTAGCTGCTGATCTGCCGATTTGGGAAAACCCGAACTTTAATAATTGGGTTCGTTGGATAGCCGCAGCGCTGGTGATCATCGTGGTGATCATCGTGCTCGTACGTCCTGCCATGCGCAAATTGCTGTATCCAAATCAAGCACCAGATGGTACGCCATTGGATGAAAATGGTATGCCGATATTATCAAGTACAGCAGATGGTGTCGGTTTAATTGGTGCTGAATTAGATGGTGGTGAAGGATTTGAATTAAGCTCAAGTAGCTTAGATTTACCAAATTTACATAGAGATGAAGACTTACTGAAAGCCGTCCGAGCCTTGGTGGATAATGAGCCAGATCTCGCAGCGCAAGTGGTTAAAAGTTGGGTGAATGAAGATGGCTAATGAAGTTGCAGTAAGTGAAAACAAATTCGATATCAATACGCTAAGTGGCACCGAAAAAGCAGCCATTCTTTTGCTTAGCCTCAGTGAGCAAGATGCTGCGAGTATTATTCGTCATTTAGAGCCGAAACAAGTCCAGCGTGTCGGTGGTGCGATGGCGAGTATGACGGATTTGAATCAAGAGAAAGTGTCCGGTGTTCATCGCCAATTTCTAGAAGACATTCAGAAATACACCAGCATTGGTATGGGCAGTGAAGACTTTGTCCGTAATACATTAGTGGCGGCATTGGGTGAAGACAAAGCTAATAACTTGGTCGATCAAATCCTGATGGGCAGTGGCTCGCGTGGTCTGGATTCTTTGAAGTGGATGGATCCTCGTCAGGTGGCAAGTATTATCTTGAACGAACACCCACAGATCCAAACCATTGTTTTATCTTACTTAGAGCCAGAGCAATCGGCAGAAATTTTATCGCAATTTCCTGAGCGAGTGCGCCTAGATCTGATGATGCGTATTGCGAACTTGGAAGAAGTGCAGCCTGCAGCGCTACATGAATTAAACGATATCATGGAGAAACAATTTGCCGGTCAAGCGGGTGCACAAGCTGCGAAAATTGGTGGTCTGAAAGCTGCGGCTGAAATCATGAACTATCTCGATAATAACGTTGAAGGTTTGTTGATGGATCAGATCCGTGAAACTGATGAAGACACAGCAACGCAAATCCAAGACTTGATGTTCGTGTTTGATAACTTAACCGAAGTTGATGATCGTGGTATTCAGACCTTACTTCGTGATGTACCACAAGATCTACTGCAGAAAGCCTTGAAAGGGGCTGATGATATGCTGCGTGATAAGTTCTTCATGAACATGTCGAAGCGTGCCTCAGAAATGCTACGTGAAGAGCTAGAAGCAATGGGACCTATTCGTGTTGCAGATGTAGAAGCTGCACAAAAAGAAATTCTTACTATTGCTCGTCGTTTATCTGATGCTGGTGAAATCATGCTTGGTGGTGGCGGTGGTGCTGATGAATACCTCTAATCAACAATCACTGATGTTAGGAGGCCTTGATGAATGATGAACGTCGTCGTGGTTTCTTTCGTGCATCGGATCACCAAGCACAAGAGTTAGAACGCTGGGCGTACCCTGATTATTCAGAAGAGCGTCCAGAGTACGCTGAAAACGCATTCAATTATCAACCTCAGCCTATCATTGAAGAGTTTGAGCCAGAAGAAGAGCCGGGACCGCCGCCGTTAACTGCTGCTGATTTAGAAGCAATGCAACAGTCAGCCTATGAAGAAGGCTTAGAGCAAGGCAAGCAAGCCGGTCACGCTGATGGTTTTAAAGCCGGACATGCAGAAGGGCTTGCGGCTGGTAACGCAGAAGGTTTAGAGCAAGGCTTACAGCAAGGTTTAGTACAAGCGCAACAACAGATCACTGAACAAGTGAATCACTTAGCAACAGTTGCTGAAAAGTTACTTGTCCCGATCAGCCAAGTGGATAGGGATGTAGAAGAGCAAGTGATGCAATTGGCATTGGGGCTAGCGAAAGAATTGATCCGAGTCGAAGTGAAAACCAATCCACAAGTGATTTTAAATACTATTCGTGAAGTGGTGGCAACGTTACCGATTGCAAATCGTGAAATTAGTATGCATCTGCATCCTGAAGATATTGCTTTGGTTAAACAAAATTTCACCGATGAAGATTTACAAGAGCGTAAATGGAAACTGATTTCAGAGCCAGGCTTAAATCGTGGTGACTTACAGGTAAATAGCCAAGATACCTCAGTCGATTATTTTATTGATGAGCGTATTCGCCATTCGCTGACCACCTTTGAAGCGATGAATAGCAGCGTGCGAGAGCAAAGCGAATGAGTGCCACTTTAGCTGAACGTTTAAGCCGTTTTAAAACCGAAGGGACGGGTTGTAAGCCTGTTGCATCAGGTCGGCTAGTACGTGTGGTTGGACTGACATTAGAAGCAGTTGGCTGCCGAGCACCTGTTGGTAGCCTATGTAAAGTTGAAACCCTAAATGGTGACTTGGAAGCAGAAGTTGTCGGATTTTCTGGCGAAACGCTGTTCTTGATGCCAAGTGAGCAGCTGCAAGGGGTAATGCCTGGGGCGAAAGTCACACCGATTCTCCATAACAGTGGTCTGCCTGTGGGACCTGAGTTATTAGGACGTGTTATTGATGGTGTTGGTAATCCGCTTGATGGTTTAGGGCCAATTTTCACCGAGCAACGTGCTTCATTTAATGCGATTCCCATTAATCCGTTATCTCGAAAACCCATTAAAGAGCCTCTTGATGTTGGTATTAAAGCGATCAACGGTTGTTTAACTGTTGGTAAAGGTCAGCGTATTGGTCTGTTTGCTGGCTCTGGTGTAGGTAAGTCGGTGACCCTTGGCATGATGACCCGAGGAACCAGCGCACAAATCGTGGTCGTGGGTTTGATTGGTGAGCGTGGTCGAGAAGTAAAAGAGTTTATTGATGAGATCTTAGGTCCTGAAGGAAGAGCTCGTTCGGTTGTAGTCGCAGCGCCTGCCGATGCGTCACCTTTAATGCGTTTAAAAGGCTGTCAGACTTCGTTAACCATTGCGGAATACTTTCGTGATCAAGGCTTTGATGTTTTGCTGTTAATGGATTCATTGACTCGTTTTGCGCAAGCGCAACGTGAAATTGCCTTATCTGTCGGTGAGCCGCCAGCAACTAAAGGTTATCCGCCATCAGTGTTTGCCAAGCTGCCAGCCTTGGTTGAGCGAGCAGGTAACGGTAATGAAAACCAAGGTTCAATTACTGCTTTTTTCACCGTATTAAGTGAAGGTGATGATTTGCAAGATCCTATTGCCGATGCATCTCGTGCGATCTTGGATGGTCACATCGTGTTATCTCGTGAAATGGCTGATGCCGGACATTATCCTGCTATTGATGTTGAACGCTCCGTGAGTCGTGTTATGCCTGCGATTGTCAGTGAAGAGCACATGTTAATGTCAAAAGCGGTGCGTCAGATCTTATCGATTTGCCGTAAAAATCAGGATTTGGTTTCCATTGGTGCTTATAAGCCGGGAACAGATAACACCATTGATCAGGCTTTTAGTTTTAAACCTAAATTGGACGCTTATCTTCAGCAAACAATGAAAGAATCGGTGCCGTATGAAATGTGCATCAATATGTTGCGTTCAACTCTTGGCGGCTAAGGCTGAGTATCAAAAGGATGTGGAGCATAGACTATGTCGAATGCATTAGCATTGATCATTGAACAAGCGAAAGAGCAAGAGCATCAAGCCAGTCTTGCTTTAAACCAAGCCCGTATTGATCAAGAAAATTATCGTCAGCAGTTAGCGCAGATTGAGCAATACCGTTTGGATTACCTCAACCAACTTTCTACGCGTGGTCAGCAAGGGCTAACAGCCAGTCAATATAGCCATTTGCAGAAGTTTTTAACGCAGCTGGATAATACCTTAGAGAAGCAAAAGCAAGCGGGTGGTTACTTTGAAGAGCAAATCCAAAAATGTTCTCAGCATTGGCAAGAAATGCAACAGAAGCGTCGCTCAGTGGAATGGTTAGTTGAAAAACGTAAACGTGAGCATCAACAGTGGCTGGACAAGCAAGAGCAAAAGATGATGGATGAGTTTGTCACCCTGCAATTTGCAAGACGATTACAACAGTAATTTTATTGATAGATTTATTGGTTTGGTTTTTGCATTAATACTGGTTATCTCTTTATTGCCAGTTGAAAATAAAATCGTGATGTTGTTGTTTTCGCAAGGCTCAGTATTAGGTTTGGATCGGTTATGAATCTATTAAATCCATTATCAACCCAGCATTCAAAAGTAGCTTCTGCTGGTGCAGCTAACGCCAAGTCTGTTGATCAAACAGAAGGTGAGCAAGAAGGCTTATTTGGACAGCAATTACAACAAGCCTCTTCCGAGCAAGCGTCTGTAACCGATTTAAAAGCAAAAGAAAAAAGTGTTGATGCTGGTGATAGTGAAGCGGTTGATGACATTGTAAAGACGGATGTTGAACCGCTACTTGAAACTGAAAATGCTGAGTTATCAGAAAATAAAACCGATGAAAGTGTTGTTATTGATGAGGTCGAAGCTGTAGGTGCTATAGCAGCTGAAAAAACAATCCAAGCTGATGAAGTAAAAGATGAAGGCGTTGACAAAGCCATGCTTGAAGGTGCGGATTTTCTTCAGCGATTAAATCAATCTAATCAGCAGCTTAGCAATCAATCAGTTGAAGGTGGCAAAGCTTTGCCGCTAAACGATGATGCAGCTAAGGATATTGAGGTGAGCGAAGAAGGTGAGGACGCAGAGCTAAAACAAGCAGGATTACTTGATAGCTTGAAATCCTTTGCTGCTAAACAGTCAACCGAGCTGACTGATAAAGAAAAAGCATTACTGACTGATGCTAAAAGTAATGAGCAAAAATTTGTAACCAATACTGCTGGTGGTAATAACATTACAGCTGAAACCGATGAAGCGGCAGCTCAACAAGTTATCGATCCTGAGCTCAAGAAAACCTTATTAGGCATGAGTGCGGATCAAAGTCTTAATAAAGCCGTTTTAACAAGCGGTAAGACCGCAGAAGTTCTTGCAGCTGCTGGGGCAATGGAAACCATCAAACGTAGTTTGGGTGAGGCATCAGAAAAAGATAGTAGCTTAGCGCAGCCATTATCTGCTCAGATGGGCTCCCAGCAAGCAACTGCCATGAAGATGGAGCCTCAGATAGCGGCAGCACAAGTACAAACGCCTTTGTTACTGACTAAAGAGCAAGCTGGAGAGCAAATTTCTGAGCGCATCAATATGATGATGGCGAAGAATTTAAAACAGGTGGATATTCGTTTAGATCCGCCAGATCTGGGTAAAATTCAGATCAAATTAACCTTGAACCAAGATCAAGCATCGGTGCAATTTACCGTTAATAACAGCCAAACAAGAGATATGGTTGAACATGCAATGCCAAGATTGCGAGAAATGATGCACCAACAGGGATTACAGTTAGCACAAGGTTCAGTAAGCCAAGATAATTCGAGCCAGTTTGCACAGCAGCAGTTCACACAACAACAGCAATCAGAACAGCAAAGCGGTTCCTCTAGCGAAGGTGTGTTAACCCGTTCGCAAGAGCCAGAATCAGATAAACATCTTGATGCAATTGAGATGTTCGTTACAAATAACAAAGATCGGGTTGATTACTATGCGTAATTAACAATTGCTAATACTTTAGATAATGAAAATAAAGATAAAAAGGAATAAAAATGGCGATGGGCAAGAAAAAGCTGATGATAATAAGCGCAGCAGTAGTGGTTTTATTGTTGGCTGGTGGCATTGGTTTTTGGTTGCTTAGTGGTGATGATGCCGCAGAGCCTCAACAAGCAGCGGAAGTTGCTCAGCAGGATGCGGTTAAAGCGCCCGTTATGTCTGCGTACTATGTTGTATTACCTCAGCCATTTACCTTTAATGTCACCGGGGATTCCCGCGATCGCGTGGTTCAAATTAAAGTGCAATTAATGGTAAGAGGGGATAAGAATGAAGCCCTTGCTAAGCAACATATACCTTTAATTGAAAGTACTTTGCTTCAAGCATTTGGCGTAGCAACGGTTGAACAATTACGTAGTCCTAATGGTCGTGATCAATTACGTCAGCAAGCGTTGGAAGCCGTGAAAGCGACAATGGTAAAAGTGGCAGGAACACCAGCGGTTGAGCGGGTTCTTTTTACCGGTTTTGTAATGCAGTAGGTTTATAGTGAGCGATTTATTAACCCAAGATGAGATTGATGCGCTACTTCATGGTGTCGATGAGCCAGAAGATGACCTTCATGAAGATGAAGGGAGTAGTGATGTTGCGACGTTTGATTTCTCCTCCCAAGACCGCATTGTTCGCGGTCGCATGCCAACGCTTGAGTTGATCAACGAGCGTTTTGCTCGCCATATGCGGATCAGCTTATTTAACATGTTGCGCAAAACGGCTGAGGTCTCTATTAACGGCGTGCAGATGATTAAATTTGGTGAATATCAAAATACACTGTATGTCCCAACCAGTTTGAACATGGTGCGTTTCCGTCCGCTAAAAGGGACGGCTTTGATCACCATGGAAGCACGTTTGGTATTCATCTTGGTAGAAAACTTCTTTGGTGGTGATGGACGTTTCCACGCCAAAATTGAAGGCCGTGAATTTACCCCAACCGAGCGTCGTATCGTGCAAATGCTATTGAAATTGGTGTTTGAGGATTATCGTGAGGCTTGGTCGCCTGTGATGGGGGTTGAATTTGAATACTTAGATTCAGAAGTTAACCCGACGATGGCAAACATTGTTAGCCCAACGGAAGTGATTGTAGTGAGTTCATTTCATATTGAAGTGGATGGCGGTGGCGGTGATTTTCATGTTGTGATGCCGTATTCCATGGTTGAGCCAATCCGTGAATTGCTCGATGCCGGTGTGCAAAGTGACAAAATGGATACTGATGTCCGTTGGAGTAAGGCACTGCGTGATGAAATCATGGATGTGCCCGTTAATCTTCGAGCCAAACTGCTTGATGTCGATTTATCGCTTCGTGATTTGATGGAATTACAAGTCGGAGACGTGATCCCAATTGATATGCCTGAGCAGGCAACGATTTTCATTGAAGATTTGCCAACCTACCACGCCAAAATGGGACGTTCAGGTGACAATGTTGCTTTAAAAATCAGTGAGAAATTGAAACGTCCAGATATGGTGAAAACGGATTTGGCTTTTTTAGATCGTGATGAGCTAGGCACGGCATTACTTAATATCAATAGCGATAGTAACGAATAATATAAAGGACGGAACAATGTCAGATAATAATGATCAACAAATGGCAGATGATTGGGCAGCGGCATTAGCTGAGCAAGCTAACGATGTGCAGCCAGCACCTTTAGAAGAGCTAACCGACGACAGTACACCGATCACCGATGATGAGCGTCGTAAACTTGATACGATCATGGATATTCCTGTCACGATTTCAATGGAAGTTGGGCGTACTCAGATCAGTATTCGTAACTTGTTGCAATTAAACCAAGGTTCAGTGGTTGAGCTTGATCGTATTGCTGGTGAATCATTGGATGTGATGGTCAATGGAACCTTGATTGCGCACGGTGAAGTCGTTGTGGTCAACGATAAGTTTGGTATCCGTTTGACTGATGTGATCAGCCAAACTGAGCGTATTAAAAAGCTGCGTTAAGGCAAGTTATGAAAGGGAAAATAGCGCAGGCATTACTGGCTTTATCCTTATTATTTGGGGGGGGAGCTAGTTGGGCGCAAACGGAAGTTGCAGAAAAAACAGCACCTCAGTTAGGTCGTGCGCCTGAACTAAATATCGCCACTACGCTTGCTTCGTTATTGCTGGTACTTGTGATCATCGTGTTTCTTGCTTGGCTACTAAAGCGTATGCGAGTAGCCGGAATTAGCGGCAATGACTCAGGGCTAAAAGTGGTAAAGCAGTTAGCTGTCGGTCAACGAGAAAGAGTGGTTTTGCTACAAGTGGGTGAAGAGCAAATGTTAGTGGGGATCACCCAACATAACATTTCTTTACTGAGTAAATTGGATAAGCCTTTAACCATGGACGAATCGCCAAGTGGGGATTTTGCATCTCAGCTTAGCAAGTTAATGAAAAATAATGTTAAAAAATA
Source organism: Photobacterium lucens (assembly GCF_009873615.1). Lineage (GTDB taxonomy): Bacteria > Pseudomonadota > Gammaproteobacteria > Enterobacterales > Vibrionaceae > Photobacterium > Photobacterium lucens. Next base: position 3,240 of record NZ_SSMG01000330.1, on the reverse strand, counting down.
GAACACTAGCCGTCACTTGGACGGCTTTTATTGCTGTAGCGCTGTTTTTCAGTCTTTCGCTTAATATGGCGCATGCGGTTGAAGCCAGTGCTGCTAATAGTACAACGGCTGCAGCAATGAGTGCTGAAACAACTGTTGGTCATCTACAAGCGAATCGTGGTGGCGGTGGTATTCCTGCTTTGTCTGTCACGGTCAATCCTGATGGTAGTGAAGACTATTCGGTAACGCTGCAAATTTTAGCCTTGATGACTGCGCTAGGCTTTTTGCCTGCGATGGTGATCTTGATGACCTCATTTACCCGTATTGTGGTAGTGATGTCGATTCTGCGTCAGGCGATGGGTTTACAGCAAACGCCATCTAACCAAGTGATCATCGGTATCGCCTTGTTCCTTACCTTTTTTGTGATGTCTCCAGTCATTGATAAGATCAATACAGAAGCCGTTCAGCCCTATATCAATGAACAAATAACGGCAAAACAAGCATTGGAAAAAGCCGAAGATCCGATGCGTCAATTTATGTTGAAACAAACCCGAGTCAAAGACTTAGAAACTTTTGTCAATATGTCAGGTTCAACTGCTGACGATCCGCAAAATGTCCCATTAACCGTTTTGATCCCCGCTTTTATTACCTCTGAGTTAAAAACCGCATTCCAAATTGGTTTCATGCTGTTTTTACCATTTTTGATCATTGACTTAGTGGTTGCTTCCATCTTGATGGCTATGGGTATGATGATGCTATCACCTATGATTGTATCGTTACCTTTTAAACTGATGCTGTTTGTTTTGGTCGATGGTTGGAATTTGATTTTATCAACACTGGCAGGAAGCTTTGGTACCTAAGGTATCAGACGCCGAATTAAGAGGATGTTTTTATGACGCCAGAAGCTTTTGTTGAGATATTTCAAGAAGCCCTGTACATGGTGCTTATTATGGTGTGTGCCATTGTTATTCCAGGCTTGTTAATTGGTCTAGTGGTAGCTGTGTTTCAGGCGGCAACATCGATAAATGAACAAACCTTAAGTTTCTTACCTCGCTTAGTGGTGACGCTGTTAGCATTGATGCTGTTTGGACACATGATGACGCAAATGCTGATGGATTATTTCTATCGCATCATAGATCAGATCCCACAATTGCTTTACTAGCAAGGGATACGGCAGTCGACTATGCATTACACTTCCGCCATTTTGCTTGATTGGTTAGCAAATTATTTTTGGCCCTTTACTCGCATATCATCAATGATGATGGCGATGACTTTTTTTGGGGCACGTTTTGTGTCACCTAAAATTCGGCTGTATTTAGCTTTAGCCATTACTTTTGCTGTTATGCCATTTTTACCCAAGGTTCCACAAGATATTGAGTTGTTATCGCTGGCAGGTTTCATTATCACAGGGCAACAAATCATTATTGGTGTAGCGATGGGGTTAGTGACCCAATTTGTTACTCAAACCTTTGTGTTATTGGGGCAAATATTGGGTATGCAATCGAGCTTGGGTTTTGCTTCTATGGTCGATCCTGCTAACGGACAAAACACCCCAGTATTGGGTCAGTTCTACATGTTTCTTGCCATCTTGCTGTTTTTGGCAACCGATGGGCATTTAGAAATGCTAAATGCAGTGGTGCTGAGCTTTAAAACCCTGCCTGTTGGAACCGCGATGTTAGGCCAACAAGATTATTATGAGTTGGCAGGTTGGTTTGGTCACATGTTTAAAGCAGGGCTGAACATGGCATTAGCAGGGATCATTGCGCTGCTAACTGTGAATTTATCTTTTGGTGTCATGACTCGTGCTGCGCCTCAGTTAAATATTTTCTCGCTAGGTTTCTCTTTTGCTTTGCTATTAGGTTTAGCCATTAGCTGGTTTATTGTTTTGGGTATTGTGCCGCAGTATGAAGCGTTGTGGCAGGTTGGATTCGGTCAGGTATGTAGCTTGATCCGCATTGATTGTTAACGACTGGGAGTAGATCAGAATGTCTGATTCAGATGGTCAAGAACGTACCGAAGACGCCACGCCCAGACGGCTTGAGCAGGCAAGAGAAAAAGGCCAAGTTCCACGCTCAAGAGAATTAGCTTCCGTTGCGGTATTGGTATCTGGTGCTGTAGGTTTAATGTGGTTTGGTGAGGGGCTAAGTAAAGCACTCGGTCAGATCATGACAGCGATGTTCAGCTTAACTCGCGAAGATATTTTCGATCTTGATCGGTTATTCGTCATTATTTTTGATGCGATTGTTCACATTTTATTGCCGTTAGCGTTAGTGCTCATTTTCTTATTCTTTGCCGCCTTTATTGGTGCTGCGGGTGTTGGTGGCGTTCGATTCTCTACGCAAGCAGCAATGCCGAAGTTTTCCAAGATGAATCCTATTAGCGGCATAAAACGTATGTTTGGGATGCAAAGTTGGGTTGAACTGATTAAGTCAATATTAAAAGTCGGTCTAGTAGGTAGTGTTGCTTGTTATTTGATCTATTCAAGCTTGGAAGATTTTTTCCAATTAAGCATTGAGGTATTTCCTGCTAATTATTTTCATGCGCTCGATATCTTATTAAATTTCGTATTGCTTATTTGTTGTTCATTATTGATCGTGGTCGCGATTGATGTGCCATTTCAAATATGGAACTTCAATCAGCAATTAAAAATGACCAAGCAAGAAATTAAAGATGAATATAAAGATTCGGAAGGTAAGCCTGAAGTAAAAGGGCGTATTCGAATGTTGCAGCGTGAAATGGCACAGCGTCGAATGATGGCTGACGTTCCGCAGGCTGACGTAGTTATTACTAACCCCGAACACTTTTCAGTCGCGCTACGCTATGATCCTAAATTAGATTCAGCGCCTGTGGTTATTGCCAAAGGGGGCGATCATCTTGCACTTAAAATACGAGAGGTGGCGAATAAACATAATATTGATATTGTGCCAGCCGCACCGCTTGCTCGTGCTATTTACTATACAACTGAATTAGAACAACAAATTCCTGATGGACTCTTTGTAGCAGTAGCACAAGTGTTGGCGTATGTCTTTCAATTAAAAGAGTACCGTAAGGGTAAAGGTAAGAAACCAACCTTATCTAAAGCTGCAACCGATATTCCAGAAGAACTTCGTCATTAATATTTATATCAATAGTATGGTGGCAATTAATTACTGAATGATTGTCTATATTAAAGATTCCTGTATTCCATGATGGAATAATTTCATTTAGTAAAGTTGATAATGATTTTAATTTAGAGATTAGACACAAGTTCACAAATTAAAG
>NZ_SSMG01000329.1 GCF_009873615.1 Photobacterium lucens | reverse complement strand
CTGACTCCGATTGAATATCGAAATCAGGCCTTACAAGCCGCTTAACCGAAATGTCCAACTTTATGGGGTCACATCATCGGGGCTTTTATTTTTTAATCACTATTTAAAGAAAGAGAGTTTAAATAGGTTGAATTAGTGACAAATGAACCAAGAACGAGCATCTGCTTCGATTACCGCATTTTTATACCAAGGCAGTTGATCCATTTCTGGTGCAACGCGAATATCGCCTTTTAGCTTTTCTGTTGCTAATACAGTAACACGGTTGTCTTTGATACTTTGGATCTTACCTTTATAGGTCACGCCGTAAGCTTCATCTTTGGTTTTCTTGTACATACAAACCGTTTCACCCACGTGTGTTGCAATAAAGCCGGTTTCTTCTGTCCATGGCTCTTGCTCTGGTGCAGGGGTTTCTACTTCATTAAATAAAGCGGCTTGTGATTGGCTTGACGGTACGATTTTGCGGTGTACAGAAAAAGGTTGGTAGCCAAGCTGTTTTGCGCCATCAATCCATGCGGCTTGATCAACGTCTTTGTTCTCAATCACACGCATGGTTACAAAAGGTCCAGTTGGACAAACATCAGCCCATAGATCTGTTGATGTAATACGTGCAGAGAACACAGGTGTTTCTTCGGCAGTATTAGGATGCGTAACACACCAAGCGTCGTTTTCTTGGTTGATCATAGTGCCAGCGTTAGCTTTACACGTTTTTTTCGCTAGTTGGTAGAACTGCTCAATGTCTTGTGTCGCTTGCTCTTGGCTTGCTGAGCAGTAACGGTAGCTTAATGAGAAGGTTTCTTTAGGGTAGAACATACCTTGATCGACAACGGTGCCTTGGCTACGCGTTGCATCTGAAGTCATAAATTGACTTGCTACTGTTTTAAAATTCTTTTCAACCGTTGGTGCTGGCGGCGGAGGTGGTGTCGATGAACAACCCGCAACTGCAGCAGCAAGTGCTACTAATGATACTCGGGTTAAAAGGGTTTTGCGCATTCTTGCCCCCAGAAATAGTCTTCGTAAGTGCTAATAAATAGATAGAGTTAATTATTAAGTGTATAGGGGACAACAGAACGTGCGAGGAATCAAGAAATTATTCTGTAAAATATAATGTATTTGTTATTTTTCAAAGGCTTATAATTGTAATAATTTATAGTTTTATTAGTTTCTGATTTTAAAAGAAAAATGCCCGCCAATTTTTATTGGCGGGCAAGGGAATATTAGCGATATTAATCTGCAAAAGTGTTCATTAATGTTTGTGAAGGAATGAAGTAGTGCGTACCTGTTTTCGCTTCAACGAAATCAAGTAAACGGTCGTAATCCCCGTTATTGTCAGCATAAATCATTTGTTTTAAAGCGATATCTAAAATTTCAGGTGATGCTGCAAAGCCTACAAACATCGTACCGTGTTCCATCGCATTACCAAATGGACGGTTCTGACGTAGCATTTTGATCTCTTGATCATCAATGATCACTTTGCTTTTATTGTTATGTGCCCAAGCAGGTTTTACATCATCATCAAGTTCAATGTCATCAAGTTTAGTACGGCCAATGACTTGCTCTTGATATTCTGTTGCTTGTTTATCCCATAGCCCTTGGCGATCAACATAGCGTTGTACTGTTAAGTAGCTACCACCTTGATGAATGTCACAGTCATTAGCGACTAAAACGGCGTTGTATCGCGCTTCATCTTTCGGGTTTTCAGTACCGTCAACAAAGTCGATCATGTCGCGGTTGTCTAAATATTTAAAACCTTGAATATCTTCAATTAGCGTTGCTACAGGCTGTAGAGCTGATGCGATGTATTTTGCCGCTTGGAAATTCAAATCCATACGCTCAGATTTAATCATGATGAAGACATCGCCCGGTGTACTTGGGAAGTGACGCTCACCGTCTTTCATTTCAATAAAATCATGTAATAACGCAGGTGCTTGAATATCGGGAAATACGCGAGACCAGCCATGATTAGATATACCGATGGTTAATGAAAGCTGCGCGGTTAAATCTTTTTGAGCAATGGATTTCTCAATCACTTGTATTTTGGCGAAGATCTCTTTTACGTCATCATTATTACTATTTTCCTTAAACACGAAAGTGAGATATTCAGCGAAAGTGTTTGGATTTGAAATAGCACCGGGTTGGGCAAGTTCAGCTAATTGAATATTCATAATAGAAACCTTAAGTATTTTTTTACTTACATTACGCTTTTTATTTTTCTAACTGTAGTATGAAAAATGT
>NZ_SSMG01000328.1 GCF_009873615.1 Photobacterium lucens | reverse complement strand
GCATTTTTGCGTATAAAGTAATCATGTAATCGTTTAAATCTGTATAAATGTCTGCTTTTCTATGCTTTATTGAATAAAAAAGCAGGTAGCGAACTACCTGCTTTTAGACGTGATTTATACGTTAGCTTTAGATGTTACACACTTTAGTCCAGCTACCGTCACTACCTGGTACTGATGATGTCCACCAGTTTGCTTTGTATACCGCACCATCATGGATGATTTGGTCACCGCTACCAGCATGTGTTGGTGTACCTTGCCAGTCTGTTTGTGGCCAGTTCGGATAAGTGTTTAGACCTGTAGTATCACAATCGCCGTTGTTACCGCCATTGTCGCCACCGCCATTACCACCGCCTGCATTTAAGTCACCTAATGGTAGGTTTGGTTGTTCAAACTTGAATGCATACTCATTGCCGTTAACGTTAACTGTATAGTTAGCTGGGCCAGAGATTGGTAGGTAGTAGATGAAGTCTAGTTCATAACTATCACCTGCTGGTAGTGTCTTCCACTTAGGCAGTGAGAAGGCTACACGGTGCATTGTACCGTCTAGACCACCAATGTTATCGCTACGCGTGTGACCAGAAGCAATCACTTTTAGGCCACCACCAGACTGATCTTTCGCATTATCTGGAGCAGATACTGGAATATCAAACTGGAACTCTGTACCGCCTGGTAGGTCAACGCCTGTGTTGTTAGTGAAAGTGACTTTTGGATTGATAGGGTAGTTTTGATCGCCCACTTTAAATCCATCAATCTTCACAGCAATGTCAACAGCTTGTGTTGGAATCGCACCTGTAGCAATGGTATTACCGTATGGTGTTGCTGACTTAAACTTATCGTAGATAGCTTTAGTCATCGAGTTACCCATGTGGTACTCACCATTACCTGACGCACAGGCTTTTTCAGTAGCATCAATTGTGTTAGTACGTTTACCGTTTGCATCTAGTAGGTAACAGTTGTAGTCGCCCGCAAGCTCCCAGAACATGATACCACCGATTTCTTTATCGATTACGTAGTCAGCTTTCACACTAACAGAGGCTTTATCTTCCGTTGAGATAAATACGCTCTTCTCTGCGTTCCATAACCATGGAGCAACAGCAACATCATCGTAGTTACGAGTATAAGTACCGACTAATTTATCTTCCGGATCATTAGCTGGATCTAGACCGTAAGCTGATGCGTACGAGCCGAAGATACCTTTCTCAAGGTTCTTAGCGTGCCACATTGGGTTAGAACCTGCACCCATCTCTTTACCTTGTGGGTCAAGATCGTGCCACATGTTGTCGATGCCCGTTGCACCGTAACCACAGTTGTTCTTCTCACCTTCACCTGTACCTGCTTGACACTCAGACTGGTTAGGCAGCGCTGCACGACCCCATAGACCGTTTTCACCACCTGTTACGCCTTGCCAACCACGGGTGTAGTAAGGCACACCAATGTTGATACGACCTGCTGGCATAGAACCACGGAAGTAGTGATAAGCCCAGTCAGTATTTAGGTAACCAATACCACCGTAAGCCGCTGTACCGTATACGTTCCACTGTGCAAGCTCAGAGTCTTTACCTGTGTCGAATAGGGCAGCATTGTGGCCTACGTGATCATTCCATGCACCGTGTAAGTCGTATGACATGATATTAACGTAATCGAGGTATTTCGTTACATCAAAGGTTTCCATACCACGTAGTAGGTAACCTGATGATGGTGCTGCAATTGTTAGCATGTAGTGAATGCCATCTTGTGCAGAAGCAACATCTAGTTTTTCACGTAGAACTTTCATTAATTCTTGGTACGAAGCCCATAGGTATGGACGACGTGGTTCCATGAATTCCTTATCGTATGGGTTACCTGCACCTGCCATTGAAGTTGGGTATTCGTAGTCGATATCTAGACCATCGAACTTGTACTTACGCATCATTTCTACCGCAGATGCTGCGAATTTCTCGATGCCAGCATGGTTAATTGAACCATCTGAGTTTGTTGTCATGGTGTAGAAACCACCATCAGCAACACGATCACCATCTGTACCGAAGTGACCACCTGTTTCAGCCCAACCACCGATAGAGATCAATGTCTTCACATCGTGTTTTGCTTTCGCTGTTGCAAGAGCACCGAAGTGACCTTTAAAGCCAAGTGCTGGATCAATTTCAACGCCATCCCATTCCATACCAACTGCGGCATTGGTTGGATCCGTTGTATCACCGATGTTTACTTTACCGTCAGAGCCGATACTTACGAATGCGTAGTTAATGTGTGTTAACTGCTCCCATGGAATATCGTTAACTAGGTAGCTGCTTTGTGGATCGTTGCCTGCACGCCAGCTAGTAAAGTAACCGATCACACGGCGAGGGTGATCTGCGCCCATCTTCTCACGACCTTCTTCGTCGTAAATAGAACAGTAAGGAACGTTTACACCTTCAGTTTGGTATAAACCATCAGGACGACAACCATTAGAAACCACAGCGCCATTGACGGTGACAGCTGTTACTGCTGAATCTGAAGTTTTGTTCTTATCATCTGTTGCACGAGCAAAGATCTTCGCAGAGCCTGCTTGTACCGTTGTGTATTCAAGTACGTAAGGCGCGGTTGCTTTAGTGCCAACAAGAGCACCGTTTACGTAGAAATCTACTTTCTCTACTGTGCCATCAGCGTCAGCTGCGTCAGCAGTAATTGTTACAACTTCACCAAGTTCTACAGTTGCTGCTGAAACGGCAACAGATACCGTTGGTGCTTGGTTAACAGGGCCTTCAGGTGCAACATCAACAGTCACACTAGCTTGGCTACTTGCAGCGTTCTTATCATCGTAAGCTACAGCTGCAAGGCTATGTGCGCCTTCAGTGGCAACCCAAGCAAATTCGTAAGGGGCTGTCGTTGAACTACCTACAACAGTGCCGTCAACAAGGAAGTCGACTTTAGCAATGGTGCCATCGGTGTCTGCTGCATTCGCTTTGATAAGGACTGTTTCACCGGTTGTGATAGAGGTTGTCGTGGTAGGTGAAGTAATGCTTGCTGTAGGTGCAACGTTTTCAACAGGAGTTGATGAATCAGAACATAAACCTAACTCAATCCATTGAGCATAGTCACCACTAAAATCTGCTGGTGAGTTGTTCTGAGTCCAGTAATTCGCTTTATACGCAACACCATTTTGCTGAACTTGGTCGCCGCCAGTATAAACTTTATTACTTTCCCATTCTGCAAGGTCTGTACAATCAACTGCAGCTTGTGCGTTGAGTGCAAAGAAGCATGACATAGTTAGAGTACTAAGAGTGAAAATCCCTTTCCTCATCGTTCCATGTTTACCATTATCCATTAGGTATCCTTTAGTTTCAGTTAATAAATATCAGCACCCAGCCTGGCAATTATTCTTTTTAAATCTTTTTGAGCGCCGTAAAAAAACTATAAAGCTGATACCTAATATTGCACGGCAAGATGTTCTGATATTTAAGGCTGCTCTCGGAAGTATGTAAAAGAAATGTAAATATTCATTGCAAAGTTGAATTAAAAGCAACTGTTCAACACAAAAAGGAAGTTAGTGAGAGTCAAAATGATGACGTGAGAAGTGGTATAAATTTGGTATTAGGTAGAACTAAAAAGTATGGATAGCTAAAGATTTATAGCTATCCATATGATATTTAACGAGTATTAATTTATGTGTTACTTGTTAATTGATGCTTTGAATTGGTCTTGTGTCGCTTTATCTGCTTTTTCGTACCAGTAATTAAGCATCTTAGTTACGTAGGCTTGATCAACTTTTCCACTTTTTTCTACTGCAACATTTTGTACCTGTGGCACAGAAACAGAAATTGCTGATGTTAATGCCGCTGGTGCGCCACTGAGATTGTATTTTGCAATTTCTTGTTGAAAATCACGACCAATTTGAACGCCATTCTTGATTAAAACGTCTTGTTTAATCGCGACGTTGTTATTTTGTTGATCTGTAATTTCTACGTTTGGCTGTTTGTTAAACGCTTTTGCTTCATATTGGCTATGAATTTTAGGTAGCGTTAATGTGTAATTTTCATTGTTGCCATCGAATGTCACGATCACAACTTCTGATTTGAATAGGTGAGTATCGCCATTTTCGCGGTAGTTAGTTTCGTAGCGGAAAGCAATTTGGTTATCACCATCTTTTAATGAAAGAGGGCCATTACCTTGCGCTTTTGTGCCATTTACAAGAACAAGATCAGCAGAGTCAGGTAGGGTAAGCGAGACGTTAGCAAAAGAAGAGAAGCTCACACCACAAGCGGCTAGGGTTAAAAGTGCTGTACGTAGTTTCATGTTAATTCCTTGTATTTGTCGATAGCAAAATGCGCTATTGGTATTTTCTTATTGTATTATTTTATTAATACCGATGACAAATGGTGTCTGTATGTAATTAACGTGTAGACAACAATACCCAAATAATTTCAAAGTATATGGCATGTTACTTGGTGCTGAGTTGTAAAAAAAGCCCGATGATCAATCACCGAGCTTTCGTAATATCGTGTATCTAGTACAAGAACAGTAGTGATTACTTAACGTAACACGCAAAGCCTTTTAGGTAGAAACCTTCAGGGTAAGCACTGTCTAGTGGGTGATCAGCTGCTTGGCTGAAACGTTCAATAAACTGAACATCACGGTGTGCATCAAGAGCCGCATCAGCAATGATTTTTTGGAACAGGTTGTTATCCATTAAACCAGAGCAAGAGTAAGTCAGTAGCGTACCGCCGGGCTTAAGAATTTGCATTGCTAGCATGTTGATATCTTTGTAACCACGACAAGCACCGACAAGCTGAGATTTAGATTCAGCAAATTTAGGTGGATCCATAATTACTACATCAAATAACTCACCACGATCACGGTAGTCACGTAGCAGTTTAAATACATCAGCATTTAAGAATTGTGCATTCTCAACAGGGTAGCCGTTGTCTTGTGCATTCTTCAGCGCGGTATCCAGTGCGTGTTGAGACACATCCACGTTAACCACTTCTTTAGCACCGCCTTTAAGAGCATAAAGACCGAAACCACCTGTGTAACAGAAGCAGTTTAATACACGTTTACCGTTAACGTATTTTACGGATGCTTCACGGCTGTCACGTTGGTCAAGGTAGAAACCTGTTTTATGACCACCCACTATATCAACGTTAATTTTTACGCCGTTTTCTTCGATGGTAACAAATTGTGGTGGCTCATCACCATGAAGCACACCAGTACGCTGTTTTAGACCTTCTTTTTTACGAACAGCAACATCAGAACGCTCGTAAATGCTGCATTCTGGGTAACAATGCTGTAGCGCTTCAATTAGTACATCACGTTGTGCTTCAGCACCAGCACTTAGCAGCTGACAGACTAGGAAGTTTTGGTAACGGTCAATGGTAATACCCGGTAGGCCATCAGATTCTGCTGCAATTAAACGATAGCCAGTTAGGCCATCACGAGCAGCAAGAATATCGCGTAAACCTTGCGCTTGATTAAGGCGCTTAATGAAGAAGTTAACGTCGATGTTTTCGTTTTTATCAAAACTCCATACGCGAACGCGAATTTGTGATTGTGGTGAATAAGCGCCTTTTGCTAACCATTCGCCTTTGTTGTCGTAGATATCGACGGTTTCGCCTAAGCCAGGTTTACCATCAATGCGATCAATACCGCGAGAGAAAACCCAAGGGTGGCGACGACGTAATGATTTTTCGCGGCCTTTTACCAAATAAATAGAAGCTGTCATGACATGCCCAGTATGGAATTTGAAAGGGGCGTATTATCTTTCTCTAGCCATATAAAATCAAATGAAAAAGCCGCCAACTTATCGGATACAAATAAGATGACGGCATAAAAAAGCGAGATTACTTTTGCTGATGGGGGGCTTATGACGCTTTTAAGCCACTCATCAGTTGCTCTAATATTTGGGCTTGTTGGTTTAGCTGAACAATTTCACTGTTTGCTTCACTGATCATTGTCGCAATTTGATTAGACTGAGTACGGACTTGCTCAACACTACTTGCGATACTCTCTGCTACTGCACCTTGCTGCTCAGCGGCTGCTGCTATTTCAGAACTGCGATCAGAGATCCCTTGATTGCGTTCGTTAATTTGACCGATTTCATTATCAACCGAATCCATCAATTGCTCACTGTTAACAGCGTTATCAACGGTGTTTTGCATTACAGCAATCAGTTGTTGGCTGTTTTGTTGTAGTGATTCAATCATCTGCTGAATTTCAACGGTAGCACTTTGGGTACGACCAGCAAGGGTACGTACTTCATCTGCAACCACGGCAAAACCACGACCTTGTTCACCAGCACGTGCTGCTTCAATGGCTGCGTTGAGTGCCAGCAGGTTAGTTTGCTCTGAAATACCATTGATGGTTGTTACCACATCATCAATTTTGGCTGCATTACTATCAAGTGCAGATACGGCTTGTGCTGCGGCATTGATTTCACTTGAAAGAATAGAAATCGCATTTTTTGTTTCGCTAACTTTTACGCGACCATTTTCGCTAACTGCTTGTGCTTCTTGGGTTTGAAGTGATGTTTCATGAGCATGGGTTGCGACTTCACGAATCGATGTTGCCATTTCCTCGGTTGCACTGGCAAGTGAGTCTAAGTGGCTTTGTTGTGATTGCGATAAATCACCGCTGTTATTACTACGTTGGCGTAAATCAACACTGATCTGCTGCATTAGTGCGACGGCTTGTTGGGTTGCTAACACTAACTGTTGTTCACGTTCAGCGACTTTATCAATAGTGATAGCGATACGACTGAATTCATCACGAACAGGGAAAAAATTTAAACGGTGTGTTAAGTCGCCATCAGCTAGACTTTGAAGTGCTTTGTGCATATTAAACATCGCACCACCGATGAAAGTCATGATGTAGTACACAACGGCAAGGATAATAACGAGTAAAATAGCCGTCACAACCCATTGTGTTGTTGATAGGTAATTAAGTAACCCAGATTGAGCTATTGCTTCTAATGCATAGTTTTGACCGCTGACAAAAACGGCATCAGAAGAACCAGTATTCGATACTTTTATAGCGCTATTTTGCAGTAGAAGGGCTGCATCGGAGGAGGAGATATTTTGCTGTTGGAAAATATTTGCCGTTAGCTGGAGTTGTTGTTGTGTTATTTCTGAGCGCTGCGTTGCTGCAGCATCAACTAAAATTGCACTGACAAAGAGAATAGCGATAAACGGAAGAAGAAAAATTAAGTAAAACTTCTCAGTTAACTTTAAGTGTATAAGGTATTTATCGATCCATCGAAAGGCGACTTCTTTCATACTTAAGTCCTAATTAGTATATATAAAGTGTGGTGAGTAACTCGGTGGGAGGTACCTGAAATATATCGACAAAGTTACGTAAAACTTGAGGTGATGGATGTCACAACTTTGTATTAGAGCGAACGTTACGGGTCGCGTCCAAGGGGTGGGCTTTCGGTTTCATACCGCCCATGAAGGATTGAAGTATAGTTTGAAAGGCTATGCGAAGAATTTACCGGATGGCAGTGTTGAAATCATGGCCTGTGGTGAGGAATCGGATATTGATTCATTGTTACTGTGGCTTGCCAGTGGAGTAAAACTTGCTGATGTACAATCGATCAATACTGAACGATTGGAATGGCGACATATGGATGGTTTTGCGATTAGATAAACATGGCAAAACAAGTGAACACTAAAACGACCACAACATGGTTTTTCTATCCATTGTTGCGGTCGTTAGTTGGAGATCGAACTACAATCTCTTAGATGCATTTCACCGGCTTAGGTAAACCTGCTAATTTGGTTGCTTGCTTTGCTGGGCCTTTAGGGAATAAGCGGTATAAATAACGCGAGTTACCTTTTTCTTCACCGTATTGTTTCGCCATCGCTTTTACTAGCATACGAATAGCAGGTGATGTATTAAATTCTAAGTAAAACTCACGCACAAAACGGATCACTTCCCAGTGCGCTTCAGATAGCTCGATACCTTCATCTGCTGCAAGTAGGGGCACCAGTTCTTCACACCAATCGGTAACGTTTTTCAGATAACCTTGTGCGTCAGTTTCGATTTCTTTGTTATTAAATTCAAGCATGATGAGCCTCGGTATTCATTTCGGCTCAAAGGATAGTGAGAGAGCAGCATTGCTGCAAGTAAAAGTCGTTAATATATTGGGTGAAAAGAAGATAGAAATAAAAATGCCCGCAAAATAGCGGGCATTTGAAATTCGAGCAGCTAATGCTTAGTTATTATCGCTGTTGATAACACCAAGAATTTGCAACAGGCTTAAGAATAGGTTGTAGATAGATACATACAACGTCACTGTTGCTGAGATGTAGTTTGTTTCACCACCGCGAACGATTGACTGAGTAGTCAATAGGATTGCAGCTGATGAGAACAGTACAAACATACCGCTGATCGCTAGCGATAGCATAGGCATCTTTAAGAAGATGTTTGCAACTACTGCAACAAGGATAGCGATAAAGCCAGCCATTAGCATACCGTTCAAGAATGACAGATCACGCTTGGTTGTTAATGCATAAGCTGAACAGCCAAGGAAAGTGAAAGCCGTGCCACCAAGAGCGGTTACAACCACATCGCCTAAACCAGCGCTAACATACATATTTAGGATTGGGCCAAGGGTAAAGCCCATAAAACCTGTCAGTGCAAATACAAAGAACAGACCTAAGCTGCTGTCACGGTTACGTTCAGTTAAGAAAATTAGGCCGTAGAAGCCAACGAGTAACACAATCCAGTGTACTGGCGGTACGTTCATTGCCATCGCAATTCCTGCTACAGCAGCAGAAAATAGCAAAGTTAACGAAAGTAAGAAGTAGGTGTTACGTAAAACCTTATTGGTAGATAGTAAGCCTTCGTAACCGCCGTCACGATTAACTATACGATCGTTCATAAAAATCCCCTTAGGGTAGTTATATTGAGACTATTCATTTATATATGAGGCTAAATTATCATAAAAGCAAGTATAACGACGCCATCAATATTAAAATCTTTGTGTTGAAGCACGTTAACACTGCTAACCCGTATATTACTTAAACGAAGTGGTGAAATTGAGTTTAATGTGTAACTGAATGTTTCAAAGTAGGAACAAAGCCTTTAACTAATACGTTGTTTTCTTTGAAACATTCATTAAGTGTGATTAATGTAATATTTGACTTAAGAACAACTGGGTACGGTCAGATTTAGGATTATCAAAGAAATCTTGTGGGTTGTTTTCTTCGATGATCTCGCCCTGATCCATAAAAATAACCCGATCGGCGACTTGTCGTGCAAACCCCATTTCATGAGTGACACAAAGCATGGTCATGCCTTCGTTAGCCAGTTCGACCATGACATCCAATACCTCTCTAACCATTTCAGGGTCAAGAGCTGAAGTTGGTTCGTCAAATAACATGACCTGCGGGTTCATACACAGTGAGCGGGCTATCGCTACACGTTGTTGTTGACCACCAGAGAGTTGACCAGGGTATTTATTGGCTTGATCGGTGATTTGTACACGCTCAAGGTATTTCATTGCCAATGCTTCAGCTTCTTTCTTTGGCATTTTCTTTACCCAAATAGGGGCGAGGGTACAGTTCTCTAACACGGTTAAGTGTGGAAACAAGTTAAAGTGCTGGAAACACATGCCCACTTCTTTGCGTACTAGCTCGATGTTTTTAAGATCGTCAGTGAGCTCAGTGCCGCCAACAATGATTTGTCCTTTCTGATGCTCTTCCAAACTGTTAATGCAGCGGATCATGGTGGATTTCCCCGATCCAGAAGGGCCACAGATAACGATTTTTTCGCCTTTCTTAACGTTTAAATTGATATTCTTAAGAACATGGAACTGACCATACCATTTATTCACATCCGTTAGCTGGATCATCAGATCTGAGCTGGTGTTATCAGTTTGAGGTTTTGAAGTACTACTCGTCATAATGCTTTCCTTGCTAACGTTTGTGCCCAGTGTGCAATTTGTTTTCTAAATAAATGCTGTAACGCGACATACCAAAGCAGAAGATCCAGAAGACCAGTGCAACGAATACATAGCTCTCGGTTGCAAAGCCTAGCCATTCAGGATCGGTCGTTGCTGCTTGTCCAATACCAAGTACATCAAACATACCGATGATAAGAACAAGGCTGGTATCTTTAAACAAGCCAATAAAGGTATTCACAATCGACGGGATAGTAATTTTCAGCGCTTGTGGTAGAACAATGAGGTACATCTTCTTCCAATAAGTAAGCCCAAGTGCGTCAGCTGCTTCATATTGCCCTTTTGGAATAGCTTGCAAGCCTCCACGTATGACTTCTGCCATATAAGCGGCACTGAACATCACAACACCCATTAAGGCGCGGATCAATTTATTGGTTTCCATTTCTGATGATAGGAATAGCGGCAACATCACTGATGCCATAAAGAGTACCGTAATGAGCGGCACTCCACGCCATAACTCAATGTATACCGTACAAATACTGCGGATGATTGGCATTTCAGAGCGTCGACCTAAGGCTAATACGACACCGATAGGAAGTGAGACGACAATACCAACAATGGCAATGATTAAGGTGATTAATAATCCGCCCCAAAGGTGAGTCTCCACAACAGGTAATCCAAATACGCCACCGTAAAGTAAGAAACCTGCAATAAAAGGGTAGATGTTAACGAAGAATAACCAAATCCAACCACGGTATGGCGTTTTTTCGTAGGCCAACAAACCAATGAAAATAGCTAATGTGGCGTAGAATAATTGTGGTCGCCATAACTCATCAGTTGGATAGAAGCCATACATAAACTGATCAAAGCGAACGTTGATAAATGTCCAACAAGCACCGCTGCTGGTACATGCATCACGGCTGTCGCCAGACCAATCGGCATTAATAAATGCCCAATCAATGATGTACCAGATCCCAAGTACAGCAAAATAGCCCAGTAGAAGAGTAGCAATGCTATTAGTGACTGACGAAAACAAGTTAGTTCGTAGCCAGCCAATTAGACCTACAGTGTTTGCTGGTGGCGGCAAGTCTGGTAGAAATTCATGTTTCTTCATCGTGTTACCTCTCTACCAATGCAACTTTCTTGTTATAGATATTCATCAATAACGAAGTTAATAAACTTAGTGTTAAGTACACCGCCATAGTCATAGCAATAATTTCAATGGCTTGTCCTGTTTGGTTTAGGGTTGTACCAGCAAAGACTGAGACAAGATCGGGATAACCAATTGCCATCGCGAGTGATGAGTTTTTGGTGAGGTTTAGATATTGACTCGTGAGTGGGGGAATAATGATACGCAGTGCTTGCGGTACCACGACAAGACGTAACGTTTTACCTTTGGATAAACCGAGCGCTTCGGCTGCTTCTGTTTGACCATGGCTAACCGCATTTATGCCTGAGCGTACAATCTCAGCAATGAAGGAAGCGGTATAAATACTAAGAGCAAGTAACAAGGCTGCCAGCTCAGGCAGGATGGTGATACCACCTTTAAAGTTAAAGCCTTTGAGCTCTGGATATTCTAGTGTGATCGGCATACCTGTGACGAAAAACGCAATTAAAGGTAAGCCTAAAACAAGCCCAGCGACAGTGTATAAAACAGGTAGTTGTTGTCCTGTTTGTTGTTGTTTCTTTTTAGCGTAACGGTAGAAAATAATCGATAACACCACTGCAATGGCTAAACACCATCCGATGATTTCTGAACCCGAACCGTAGATAGGGCTTGGGATCGATAATCCACGAACATTAAGAAAGATGGCTTCACCTAAACTCACACTTTGTCGTGGAGAAGGCAGTGCTTGAAGTACCGCAAAATACCAAAAAAAGATTTGCAATAAGAGTGGGATATTACGAAATACTTCAATGTAGACGGCGGCTAATCGACTGATCAACCAGTTAGAGGATAGGCGAGCAACACCCATGATAAAGCCGATGATCGTTGCAAGGATAATACCCAATATCGCCACTAATGCAGTGTTAAGTAATCCGACAACAAACGTTCGTCCATAGCTGTAAGTTTCATCATATTCGATCAGGGTTAAACCGATCCCGAAACCTGCTTCTTGGGTTAGAAAATCAAAGCCAGTAGAAATACCACGAGACTCTAAATTGGTTAGCGCATTATTTACAATAGAGTAAAAAAAGAATACCAGTCCAACTACAGCCACCACTTGGAAAATCACAGAGCGAAATGTGGGGTTATAGAAAATGCTTTGCTTGGATTTTGGACTTGATACATCCGATGTATTTGATGTAGGAGCCATAAAACAACCTCAGTTCCTATTGAGATGTAAAGTAGGGATCCGATCCCGGATCCCTATGTATTGCGATGTTTCTTATTATCTAAATGGTGCTATATCCTAGTACCGCTAGGTAACTAGGGATAAAAGTTAACGAATTGGTGGAGCGTATTGGATACCGCCTTGTGTCCAAAGCGCATTTAGACCACGTTTAATTTTCAGTGGTGAACCTTCACCTACGGTACGTTCAAAGCTCTCACCGTAGTTACCCACTTGTTTGATGATTTGGTAGCCCCAATCGTCCTTCAGACCCATACCTTTACCTTTAGGTCCATCAAGGCCAATTAGTCGACGAATGTTAGGATCTTTGGATTCTTTCGCTAGCTTGTCGACGTTGGCTGATGTCACACCAAACTCTTCAGCATTGATCATGGTAAATAGTGTCCAACGAACGATGTTGAACCATTGATCATCACCTTGACGAACGACAGGACCTAATGGCTCTTTTGAAATGATTTCAGGTAGGACAACCGCAGAACTTGGATCTTTTAGGTTTAAGCGAAGGGCATAAAGACCAGATTGGTCGGTAGTTAGCACATCACAACGACCTGAGTCGAAGCCTTTAGAGGTTTGTGGCGCAGTATCAAATACCACGGGCTTGTATTCCATACCGTTTACACGGAAGTAATCGGCAAGGTTGAGTTCAGTTGTTGTACCTGATTGTACACAAACGGCAGCACCGTTAAGTTCTTTTGCACTCTTGATGCCCATGTCTTTTTTCACCATGAAGCCTTGACCGTCGTAGTAGTTAACGCCAGTAAAGTTCAAACCCAGTGCGGTATCACGATGTAATGTCCATGTTGTGTTACGTGATAACACATCGATTTCACCAGACTGTAGGGCTGTGAAACGTTCTTTTGCTGTTAGCGGGATGTATTTAACTTTTGATTTATCGCCAATGGTTGCAGCAGCGATAGCTTGACAAAATTCTACATCAAGTCCTTCCCATTGACCCTTTGCATTGGGGTTAGAAAAACCAGGTAGACCAGCACTGACACCACATTGGACATAACCTTGTTTCATTACCTTATCGAGCGTGGCTTCAGCATTAACATTTGCAGCAAAAAGGGCAGTTGAAGAGGCTAACGCCGCAAATACAACTGATAATTTATTAGCCATTTGTACCTTCCTTTGTTGGTCCTGATGTGAAATTAAAAGTGTATTAATTAAATAATTTAACAATATATTAACAGTTGTTAATTATAGGAAGAGAACAAAAAAGGTCTAGTGATTGGGTCGATGTAGATCACGGAACGCTAACAAGATGAAAAACCAAACAAAATAAAAATAGTGACCATTTGTGATTAATTATTCAGTGGTCAATAATCTCAACATAAAGCTTAGAAATATTTAAATTGCTTTACTGTTGGCGTGTTTTTTGCGTCTTTACTCGATTTAAACGCTTGTTTAAAGGAATGAGAATTTCTACGGGAAGCGTGGGGGCGGTATTGGATTTATTGAAGCGTATATGCAGTTTAATGATTAAATATGCACATTAAGATAACACCAAAGGATTGGATTAAATAACTGATATTGTCGTTATATCTTGGATGAAAAAAATGTTTTTTCTTAAATAGATAGTGCTTGTATCTAATAAATATGGGATTGGTAATGGAGTGTTGTTTATTTTTATTTAATTGAGAAAAGATGTCTCAGAAAAAAGAAAGGCCCAGTTAACCTGAGCCTTTCATGAACGTTTTTTGTGTTTTATGCGTTAGCTATTTTCTTAGCTAAAGCTTCTGAGTCCACTTTCTTTGTTACAAAAGAAAGCACAACAGCAACAGCAAGCATTACAGAACACACAGTGTAAGCTAGGGTGTAAGTACCTGTTGTATCAACAGCGAATGCTGCAACAACTGGACCGATGAAACCACTCACACCCCAAGCGGTGTATAGAACACCGTAGTTCGCACCGTAGTTCTTTAGACCGTAGAAGTCTGCAATGATCGATGGGAATACCGCAAGTAGCGTACCGTAGCCTACACCCGCGACTGCCGCACCGATGATCAGAGTAAAGTCTGACTTGAACGTTGCGAACATCACCATATTTACAGCTTGCATAATGAAAGCAATCATTAGCGTTTTAATACCACCGATCTTATCAGATAGGATACCTGCAACTACACGACCACCTGAGTTGAAGATCGCTAGGATAACAACAAGGTATGCTGCATCTGTGATATTTGCCTGCGCTGCTGCGATAGACGTAATGTTACCGATGATCATAAGACCTGATGCTGAAGCAAACGCATACATAACCCATAGTGAGTAGAATTGTGGCGTTTTAAGCATTGCGCGCCAGTTTAGATCAGCAGCGTTACCAGATTTGTTTTTCGCATCGTAACCTGCAGGCACTTCTGGCGTGTAATCTGCTGGTGGGTTGTTAATAGTAAATGCTAGTGGTACAGCAATAACAATGATCGCAATACCTAGGATCATGAAGCTATTGTTAATACCAAAATCTTTGATTAGGAAAGATGTTAGTGGTGCAAGGTAAACAGCTGCAAGACCAAAGCCTGCAGCGATTAGACCATTAACTAAACCTTTCTTAGAAGGGTGGAACCACTTCATCGCTGATGGACTTAAGCACGCGTAACCAAAACCGATACCACAACCAGTCATAATACCGAATGTTACGATCAGCATTGCTGGCGATGTAGCAAAGCTTGATACGATCATGCCAAGACCTACCATCACAGTACCTAGGATAAGTACGCGACGAGGGCCCATACGGTCTTGAAGGATACCTGCAACCAGTAATGATAATGAGAACGTAATAATCGCTACTGTGTAAGGTAGTGATGCGTCGGCATTAGACCAGCCAAGATCAACAACGAGTGCTTTTTTGAAAACACTCCACGCGTAAAGAATACCCATACACAAGTTGATACAGAAACCTGCAAGCAGGATCTGCATCGCTCTATCAAATTTTTTCATACTTATCTCAATTAGCACTTTGTAGGCAAAGGTGTTCACCAACAAAATCTAGGTTATTTATTCAAACTTAGGTTTTAAAAGT
>NZ_SSMG01000327.1 GCF_009873615.1 Photobacterium lucens | reverse complement strand
GTGCATTTTAACTCTCGACTATATTTGGACATAAAAGACCCCCAATAATTGGTGTCCAACTATTGGGGGTCACTTCAGTTATCGGCTTTTTTTGATTATGTCGCTAAGGTGAATTAGCTTGCTTTTGGTTGAGCTACGTTACCTTCGCGAAGCGATTTTAATACCGTTTCTTTAGGGCCATCGGCCACGATACGACCTTGTTCCATAACGATAAGGCGATCTACTACATCAAGCATGCTGGTTTTATGAGTGATCAGAATTAATGTTTCTTCCGGACTCATATTATGTAGCTGACGCTTGATGAACATTTCTGAGCGGTTATCCATGCTACTGGTTGGCTCATCCATGATCATCACAGGTGGGTTTGATAAAAACGCACGAGCAATTGCAATTGCCTGACGTTGACCACCAGAAATAGCGTGACCACCTTCACCGATTTGTTTCTCAAGACCCGCTGCATCATGCTGAGTAAAGGCTGTTACACCAGCACGGTCTGCTGCATTTAGAATTTCCTTATCGCTTGCTAATGGACGACCTAAGGTGATGTTGTCACGGATTGAACCAAAGAACAGTGTGATATCTTGTGGCACACAACCAATGTTACGACGAATATCAATGTGATGTAGCTGATTGATATCAGTATCATCAATTAATACAGAACCTTCCGTTGGCCTATACAAGCCCATTAATAGACGCTCTAAACTGGTTTTACCTGAGCCAATACGACCAATGATCGCCACTTTTTCACCAGGATTAATGGTGAGGTTAATATTCCTAAGCGCAGCATGGGTTGCATTAGGGTAGGCAAATGACACGTTATCAAATTCAATTTTTCCGCGAATAACTGGGCGGTGAATGTAACGCTTACCATCTTCTTGCTCCAACGGCATTGCCATTAGCTGCTCAAGGATTGTCATCGCAGATTTTGCTTGATTGTAACGCGTTGATAGTAAAGCAAGTTGTACTAAAGGACCCACAGCACGACCGCTTAACATGGTCGAAGCGATCAAGCCACCCATGCTCAAGTCACCGTTAGCAATCAGATAAACACCCACTACGATCATGGCAACAGATACAAACTGCTGTAAGAAACCTGCTGTGTTTTGCACGGAATCAGTCAAGCGACGGGTTTTTAAGCCCCAGTTTGACATGTGTGATACTGCTTCTTCCCAACGGTATTGGAATTGGTTTTGCGCACCAAACATTTTCACTGTTTCAAGGCCAGATAAGCTCTCGATGAGGTTTGCGTGTTTTTGAGAAGAAAGGCGTGAACCTTCTTCAATGCTGCGACGCAATGGGCGCTGAATTAAGAAGCTGTAAGCCACTAAGATCAGAACCGCAACCAAAGGTACTAACGCTAAAGGACCTGCAATAATGTAGATCACCAGCAAGAAGAACAGAGCAAAAGGTAAGTCAATCAGTGATGACACCGTTGCTGATGTAAAGAATTCACGGATTGATTCAAACTCTTGCAAATGGCGAGCAAAAGCACCAACAGAGGCTGGTTTTGCTTCCATACGAATACCCATCACACGACTAAAAATTTTAGCTGAAATGAGCAAATCTGATTTCTTACCAGCCAGATCGATAAAATAGCTTCGCAGTAGTTTTAATACTAAATCGAAGATAAAGATCACGCTGATACCGATTGCTAATACCCACAGTGAATCAAACGCTAAGTTAGGGACGATTTTGTCGTACACCAAGCGTGTGAATAGGGGAGCCGCAATAGCAAAAATATTAATTAAGATCGAGGCAATAAATACATCACGGTAAATGCTACGTGATTCCCATAGGGTACTCCAAAACCAGTGACCATCACGGGTTTTTAAGATCTCCGGTGAACGCTCATCATAACGGAAACGTTTTTTGATCAGGAATAAACGACCAGAGTATTGTGCATTAAGCTCATCAAGCTTGATCCACTGTTCGCTACCGTCATTTTGCGGTAGCACAACTTCGGCTTCGCCTTTTTCTTTATCAATACTTAAAACGACACAAGCTTCGCCACCTTTAAGTAGGGCAATAACAGGAAATAGGAGTGAAGAGAGACCCTCTAACTCCATTTTGCTCTCTTTCGCTTGTAAGCCAGCCTTTTCTGCTGCACGCGGCAGTAGAAAAGGAGACAGTAAACCATCAGTTAGGGGTAAATCTGCAATTAGTGCGTCAGGTGAATTTGCCTGACCATAAAAGCGGCTGATGTATACGAGTGACTGCAGTAAAGGATCTTTCATTTTAATTCTCGTGTTTCAACTGATCAGTAACAAAACCTTGGAAGCCGAGAATATCCATTGCGGCTAATTTATCCTTTTGCTCAACTGTTTCAACACGTGTGGCGATTGTCTTCACAGACAGGTTATTTGCCGTACGTGTAATAGATTGAAGTACATCTGTCTTAATCTGATCATCAAGTTGCGAAGTATACGCAAAATCTAGTTTTACATAGCTTGGACGTAGTTTGTTTAAGTAGCCTGTAGAGCTGAAGTTGTGCCCATAATTATCAATACCGAATCGGAAACCATTTTGGTGAATGATTTCACACAGCAGTGATGCATTATCAACTTGTTTAATAAAGCAAATTTCAGGAAGTTCAAATAATACACGCTCTTTTAGTTGTGGTGTTGATTTTAACTTACTGTTTAACCAGCGAATAAAGCCAGTATCGTTGATGCTGCTTTGAGTAATGTTGATAGCAACAGGAACTGATTTTGGATTTTGTTCTAATTGATTGAATAGCTGTTCAACGATGTAGCGGTCAAAGTTAGCACCTTCGTTTAGCTGTTCAATCGCTGATAAGAATTGGCCTGCATTGTAACGTTGGTTATCTTTTTTTATGTAGGCAAATGCTTCTTTATGGATTGTATTGTTTGCAACATCGATAGCTTTTTGGAACGTAAAATGAATCAGCTTATTAGCAATAGCTTCTTCAACTAGGGCTTTCCACTGCTGCTTACCTAGGGTTGGCATTTCTTTTTTGTCGCTAGGCTCAATAATTGCTAATGGCTCTTTGGGTTCTTGGCGAGCTTTGGTTAATGAGTTATCTGCACTTGCTAATAGGGTAGAAATAGTTTCATTCTCAGAACAAAGCACGACACCAACGGCAGCATTGAGTGGGGCAATACCAAGAGGATCAGCATTAAGATCTGATGTCATCGATAGCATTTTTCGACCAGCTTGAATTAACTCATCTTTTGTTGCATTCGGTGAGATTAAAGCGAACTCAGATTGGTTTAAGCGAGCAATGGTAACATCATCATTTGCCAAGTCTTTTAAGCGTGCAGATAGCTCTTGAACGAGTTTATCACCGGACTCATAGCCAGATTGTGCGTAGCTATCTTCAATTGCATCTGCTTTTAACAACACCATACCGCCGTTAGGTTTGCATGAAAGCCATGAATTGATTTTTGATAGTAAGTAACTGCGGTTCGCAAGGCCAGATACAGGATCTTGGTATGCACGAATACGTAAGTTATCTGCTTCTTGTGCCTGTTGTTCAAAATGGCTTTGTAACTGTTCACTCATTGCGTTAAACGCAGTAACAACGTCAGCCAGATCACGAGTACGTGGTGTTGGTAAAGATGAAGTAAAGTGCTGAGTAGCCATTTCTTTTGCACTTTTCTGAATTTGTTTTAGTGGCTCTAGTACTTTTCTTAATACTACTGACAAGATAATTGCGCCGATAACAGAGCACACCACAAAGCCAAGCATTAGTTGTAGTGTCGCTTTCCATAACTGTTGGTAAGCAGACGCAGGGCTACTGGTAACCGTCAGGTTTGCAAGTTGCATCCAACCACTGGTTAAAGTCGTTGATTGGGTAATCGGTTTAATACTTACTAATGTTTGGAACCAGTCAGGAACACCAGCGATTGACTGAGGGTATTGACGAACAATCTCCTTATCAGAATCAAGTAGCGACAGTTTTACTTCACTGTAAAAGCTTGAGTCGAACGTTGCATTAATTACTGATTCTGCCGAAACCATATCTTTGTTTTCAAGGTAAGGAGAAAGGGCAAAACCGACTGAACTTATTGCATTACTCAATTCTGTTGATTGCTGGTGCACAAGGTAGTCTTTGGTAGTGTTAAATTGGATAGCAAAGACTGCACTTATCAGTGCGAAGAATACAACTAGCATCCATAATAGAAGTTGTCGGTAAAGTGTCATTGGTGTTCACTCGTTAATAAGTATTTTTAGGGCGGTGTAATATTATTTTATTAGAACGATTACGAAGATCATTCCATAGACTTAAGCGTGACGCTTTGCCTGCAACTTGGGTTTGGCCTTGTTTTTTGATCAGCCATAATTTGCTACCGTTAAAGCTATAGATAGGTAGTAAATCTTTTCTTTGTGTTGCAGGTAAAATTTCGCCTTTGAGATTATCTAAAATCACAGGTACAGAGGAGGGAGTAGGATAGTAGGCAACTACCATGTGAAATTGATTTAATTCAAGGGCCTTAACGTAAACTAGTCTTAATTTTTTGTCAGGAACGCCGAGCTCTCTTAAAGCGTGGTATTTTGCGATACTGAAATCTTCACAGTCACCAGCACCAACACCTACGAATTCATAAGGTGTAGCCCAGTAGTCTTCTTTTCCCCAAAGTTTCTGATCGCTAATAAAAACAAATTGGTTAAAGAAGTTATTGACAGCACGTAGCTTTTGCCTTTCCGATAAATGCTGTGAATTTTGGATTAGCGCTCGCCATGCCGTTGCTCGTTTGCCAGCCCGTTCCCCATAAAATTGCTTTATTTTATCGATCTGTTGTTTGTTGCTGGCAGCAAACACGTTCGCTGCCAGCACAAAACACAGTATCCAGAATGTTATTTTCTTCAACGTGGATTCTATCTATTAGTTTTCACGAACCGTGTAGATAGTCCATTCTTTCACAACATCGCCTTGAGAGCCAACAACTTGAGCCACAACACGACGGCTAAGTGTATTACTTTCTTCAACATTATCAGCTTTAACTGGATCGCTGTCACCAAAACCAACAGTCTTAATGCGAGCTGGTGATACGCCTTCAGTGATCAATGCTTGGCGAATAGCTTGTGCACGACGCTTAGACAGAGCAACGTTGTAAGATGCGCTACCTACTGGACTTGCATAGCCTTTCAGTTCAATGTGTGTATCAGGATATTTCGCTAAAAATGCACTCATGTTAGCGATATTTTCCATGTAACTTTCTGGGATTTCTGAAGAGTCATTTGCAAATAGCACGTGAATGTTATTTTCTTCAGAGTTTTTCACAAACGTTGGACAACCATCGTTATCAACCACAGCATCAATAGGAGTATCTGCGCAACGGTCACGTTGATTAATTACACCATCACTGTCTTGGTCGTAAAGGTTTTTAGTTTGTTTTGCCACTGGTGGCTGTTGAACAGTTAATGAACAACCAAATAGAGATAAAGCCAGTAAACCAGTAATTACGTATTTCATTCTTAAATCCTCTTATTTAACTGACTTAGCCCAAGTTTCAGGGATGTCAACACGCATCTCATCAAGGATCAGACCGGTTGCGTTAAGTACACGGTATTTCGCTAAAATGCCGTCGTACTCAGCCGTTAAATAAGCTTTTCGTGCTTCAAATAGTTCGTTTTCAGTGTTTAGAACGTCAAGTAGTGTACGTTGACCGATCTTAAATTGCTTTTCATATGCAATAACAGTGCGTGCAGAAGCATCAACGTGTTCTTGTAGGAACAGTTTTTGGTTCTTAGCTAAATCAAGCGCACTCCAAGATAGGCGTGTACCTTCTTCTAACATGTGATGAGCACGATCACGGATGTCTTTAGATTTATTGATCTGGTAAGCCGCACGGCGAGACTTAGCAACATCACTACCACCATTAAATAGGTTATAGCGCATTTTCAGCATCGCTTTAAGCTCATCAGTTTTGCCTTCCACACCATTTAGATCGTCACCCCATTCTTGAGATGCTTCGATAGTAAATGAAGGGTAGAAAGTACCTGTTGCTTGCTTGTATTGGTATTCAGCCGCATCAACATCGTTAGCTGCCATATGTACAACAGGGTTGTATTTATTGGCTTTTTCTAACGCATCATCTAGCGATTTTGGTAAATAATTTACGTCTACTTCTGGCTTAACAAGATCTTTTGGATACTGGCCTACAACACGAATAAACTGGGTGATCTTGTCATGTAAATTACTTTTTGCTGAAAGTAGGTTAGCGTTAGAACTAGCTAAACGACCTTCAACTTGTGCTAGATCGGCTGTTGAACCAATACCTGAATCAGCACGTTTTTTGATATCTGAATACATTTTTTGGTGAACTTTTAGGTTCGATTCAGACAGTGCTAGGACATCTTGTGCATGCAATACGTTTAAGTATGCTTCTGTTGCTTTCAGTGCTTTGTCTTGAGCATCAGATAGTAATTGGTAACGTTCAGCTTCTGTTTCAGATTTATTACGTTGAATGTCATTGTACGTAATAGAACCATCCCAAATAAGCTGGCGGATATTAATCGATGCGCTACGAGGATCCGTTTCTGACTTTAAATTTGAGTTATTGTATTTGTTATAGCCAACACCCGCTTCAAGATCGACAGAAGGTAAGTAGTCACCTTTAGACGCATTGATTAATTCATGCTTACTTTGGAATTCATTGTAAGCACTCTTAATTTCTGGGTTTGTCGAAATGGTTTCCGCGACTGCTTGCTCCAGTGACTGTGCCATTACTGGTGCAGTAACACATTGAAGACCAACGAGAAGGGCTGCTTTTTTTAATTTATGTTTCATCGTCATTTTATTATTCTCTTAACGCCGTGTGACGCGCTTTGAGGACTGGTTTAAGAAGATAATCAAGAACAGAGCGTTTGCCTGTAATGATATCAGCTGTGGCTGTCATACCAGGAATAATGGGCAGAGCCTCCCCATCGGGTCCCTTCAAACTACTTGCATCAGTACGAATCCTTACTTGGTAAAAGCTATTACCTTCTTTGTCTTGAATTGTATCTGCACTGATGGTTTCGAGTGTTCCATGTAAACCGCCATAGTTAGTAAAATCATAGGCACTAAATTTAATGATTGCTGGAAGATTTGGACGTAGGAAACCAATATCTTGTGGCGCAATTTTAGCTTCTATGAGTAACGTGTCTTCAGTTGGGACTATTTCAACTAACGGCATGCCGGGTTGAATAACGCCACCTACTGTATTCACGTGGATCTTTTGAATCGTACCGTTAACAGGCGAAACAACAGTGGTTCGTTTAACACGATCTTCTAGACCAATTTGTGTTTCGCTAAGGCTTGATAATTTATCGCTTGTTTCATTCAGTTGCGCTTGAATATCTGAGCGGAACTGCAAAGCAATATCAATGTATTTAAATCCCGCTTCTTGAATGGCCGCTTGGGTCACTGGGATCTGCATTTTTGCTGAGTTCAGATCACGTTTGGTATCGTTGAGTGAGCGTTGTAATTTTAATAGCTCAATACGCGGTACCACGCCTTCTTCAGCAAGTGGTTTTGTAATGTTGTACTCTTTCATCGCAATGCCGTAACTGCTTTGTAAGTTACTTACACGAGAACGTGTTTCTGCTAATTCTCTTTCTTTTTGCGATGCTTGTTGTGAGGCAACTTCAAGCTGGTTTTGTAAATTGTTTAATTTATCTGTAAATTGGTTTAGTTGACGACGTACCAATTCAGGGTGTGCTTTTTTAAATGCATCATCAAATACAGGTGGCTTACTCTCAACGGTGACACTGTTACGCCATTTGGTGTTATCTGTTTTATTGTTAACCGTTACACTAGCGAGTAGGGCATTTAAACGTAGAGAATCGGCTTGCATTGCAGCTAAGCTCTGTGTTTTCTCTTTAAAATCTGATTTAAACTGCGTGTCATCAATTAAAAGTAAGGTTTGACCTTTCTTTACTTGTTCGCCTTCTTTAACCAGTACCTTCTTAACAATACCGCCTTCTAAGTTTTGTACGACTTGTAATTGTGACGATGGGATCACTTTACCTGAGCCTGTTGTGACTTTGTCGAGCTTGGCAAAATATGCCCATATAAAAGCAGTAATAAAAAAGAGCACCATTACCCATAAGATAACACGTGCACTTTTTGGGGTGTTAAGTAACAAAGCAGCCGACTTATCATCGACAAAATCTAGATTACTAGCAGCAACAGGGGTGTCTTTTTTGCTCATTATCTATCCAAGTCAGGAAATCACTAGGGGTCAGTGATCGTCTAATTTTTTAATATTTATTTGTAAAATAAAATGTCATTCCTAATGATTTTTTTATCAGGTACATGACCATTTGGTGATATAGCTATCAATAATTTATTGAAGTATATTGTACATTAGTTGCATACGACAAGGGTATTTTTGGTTGCGTCTCATATGAATATTGTTACAAAGACTTACAAAAATACAATTGTATTTTAATTAGGCATTGCCAATGATATGACGTCAAATTATTGACGTAAAGTTTTTTTTAGAGCGAAAAATTTGCTCAAGTAGAATAAATTGCTGTTTAAGTATAAAAATAAGACTAAATATCAATAAAATGGCGTTTTTTTTGTGCTGTTTTTCTTAAAAAATATTTGAATTGGCAAACTGAATAAATGAATAGGAAGGTTGAAAGTACGTTATGAAAGCTGATGGAAAGACTCAGGACGGAATGAAACTAGTATCTGGTGATGGATTTTTAATCAAAGCTGGAAAAGATGTTCAGCCTGTAATTGACGAATTTATGCTTCAGCCTGATGAAATTTTGGTTGCTAATGGGGATGCAAAGTTCATCTTTGTAAAAGATGGCGTTGAACAGGTGGTCAATCAACCATGCCCAACTTGTACCGTTGTCACACCAGAAGGTATTCAATCTGTTGATTTAGATGAAAAGATCGCATTTAACTATGAAGGCATGGGTAATGCGTCTTTTGACTCTAATAATATTGATGCAATTCAATCTGCCATTTTGTTGGGTCAAGACCCGACATTGTTGTTTGAACCAACGGCAGCTGGTAATGAATCTGCAGGTAATGTAGGCATCAATGGCTCGTCTTCAGCTGCGAGTTTTGTATCGATTAATTATGATAACGACTCAATGCTTGCTGAGGCGGGATTTGATACAGCTTACGATCCAAATCAAGCACGTAATGAGCTTGATCCTCTTGTTATTGTTCAACCAGATGGTGGTGAATCTGCATCTTTAGTGGTTACTGAAGGTGATCTTGGCGATAAAACATATCCAGTGAGCTCTTCAACATCTGTTTTAGTTGAAGCGTCCACGTTACCTCTTGATCCTCAATCTTTTGTTTTTGACCCACTTACCGTCAACGCATTATTGACTGAATTAAGCCGTGATATTACCTCTGGTGGTCAAGCGGTTACTTTCATTTATGACACTCAAGCTAATGCTATTATTGGTACGCTTGATGGCAAGCAAGTGATGTCTATTGCACTTGAAGCAACGTCAATCAATGGTCGTGATGTGACAGTTACTGTGACAACAACCATCAATCAGCCTATCGATCATACGGGCAATAACACCGATAGTTATGTAGTACACAATGGCGATCAAATTAATATCGATGTGGCTATTCAAGCGCAAGATAGCAGCGGTAATTCACTAGAAAAACCAGTCAATGTTGATATTGGTGTTATTGATGGCGCTAACCCTGAATTCGGTACAGATAAAGGTACATACATTGATGAAGCCACTGAAACGGGTAAAACCATCAGTGGTGATGTGCCATTAGATCTGGGATCTGATGCTATTGCTTCTATTCGTTTTAATGGTGAGCAAGCTGGGCTATCAAGCATCACAAGTGATGGTAAACCCACGAGCTTTTCTATTAATAGCGAAAGTAATGAACTAACCATTTTAAATAGTGACAACGAACCTGTAATGGTTGTGACTATGGCTAAGGATGGTAGTTACACTGTGACCCTAACGGGTGTTATTGATCAAGACACTAATGATCTAACAACCATTAATTTAGATGTAACTGCCACTGATAAAGATGGTGATACTGCAAATGGTCAAGTTAACATCTTTGTAAAAGATGGTGCTGATGCCGCTGGCGGTGAAGTCGTTTCAGTGACATTAACTGAAGGCGATCGTGATGTTGATGGTAGCGGCACAAGCACAGGTGGCGCTGATACCACGTACCCTGTTGTCAAAACGGGTGAGTTAACCCTAGTTGCAGGTGAAGATCGCTTAGATCCGAATACCGTTGCTATTGACGCAAGCCAGCAAGCTGCACTTATTAAAGAGCTAAACACAGAGTTAATTTCTGGTGGTCAACCATTAACATTCACGATTGATGCTAATGGTAATCTTATCGGTACGATAGTAGGTACTGATACTGTTGCGGTACGTGTTGAATTAACGCCAAAGCAAGATGGCCAAAACGTTAACGTTGAAATTAAAATCATCCAAGAATTACCACTTGATCATAACGCATCTGGTAACAGCGATGGTTTTGTTACCGTTAACGGTAATGACATTTCAATTAAAGTACCCGTGCAAGCGCAAGATGTTGAAGGCGATGCACTAGATAACGCCGCTAATATTGATATTACGATTGTTGACGGTGCGAATCCTGAGTTTGGTACTGACAAAGGCGTAGTAATCAATGAAAGCACTGATGCAGATAAAATCATTAATGGTCAGATCCCGCTTGATGTAGGCTCTGATGATATTGCGCATATCCACTTTAATGCTGAGCAATCAGGCCTTGCTAATATCACCAGTAACGGTGAGAAAACCACGTTCACTATTGATGGTAACGTTCTAACTGTACTTGATTCAAACTCAAACCCTGTGATGGTAGTGACTATCGCGAATGACGGTACTTACACTGTTAAAGTAACAGGTCCTGTTGATCAAAATAGTGCAGATATTGCCAATATTAAGCTTGATGTTACCGCTACCGATAAAGACGGTGATACCGCTCAAGGTAAGTTGGACATTACGATTAAAGACGGTACTAATGCAGCTGGTGGTGAGAATGTACATATCACCCTAACCGAAGGTGACCGTGATGTTGATGGTAGTGGCACAAGTACAGGTGGTGATGATACGACTTATCCTGTTATTAAAACTGGTGAGTTAACTCTAGTTGCAGGTGAAGATCGCTTAGATCCAACAACTGTTACTATTGATGCATCTCAACAAGCGGCGCTTATTAAAGAGTTAAACGCAGAGTTAACCTCTGGCGGTAAAGAGCTAGTCTTTACTGTTGATGCTAATGGCAACTTGATTGGTACTATTGAAGGTACGAATACGGTTGCTGTACGTGTTGAATTAACACCAAAGCAAGACGGTCAAAACGTTAGCGTTGAAATCAAAATCATCCAAGAGCTGCCACTGGATCACAAAGATTCAGGTAATGGCACCTATGTTTCAGTTAATGGCGATGATATTTCTATCAAGGTGCCAGTTCAGGCGCAAGATACTGATGGAGATCCGTTAAAGCATTCTGCAACAGTAGATATTACGATTGTTGATGGCGCCAATCCTGAATTTGGTAAAGACCAAGGCATTACTATTGATGAGTCGAAAGACTTAAACAAGGTAATCAACGGTCAAATCCCACTTGATGTGGGCTCTGATGATATTCAGTCAATTCACTTTAATGCTGAACAAACAGACCTTGCCAATATCACCAGTAACGGTGAGAAAACCACATTCACTGTAGAAGGTAACGTACTAACTGTACTTGATTCACACTCAAATCCTGTGATGGTAGTGACTATCGCTAATGATGGTACCTATACAGTAAAAGTAACAGGTCCTATTGATCAAAACAGTGAAGATCTTGCCAATATTAAGCTTGATGTAACCGCAACGGATAAAGATGGTGACACGGCTCAAGGTGAGCTGAACATCAATATTCTTGATGGTAAAGATGCTGCGGGTGGTGAGAATGTACACATTACCCTGACTGAAGGTGATCGTGATGTTGATGGTAGCGGCACTAGCACGGGCGGTGATGACACGACTTATCCTGTTGTTAAAACTGGTGAGTTAACCCTAGTTGCAGGTGAAGATCGCTTAGATCCAAATAGCGTTGAGATTGATGCAAGTAAGCAAGCAGATCTAATTAAAGAGTTAAGCACAGAGTTAACTTCTGGCGGCAAAGCGCTGGTCTTTACAGTTGATGCTAATGGCAATTTGATCGGTACCATTGAGGGGACTGATACCGTTGCGGTACGTGTTGAATTAACACCAAAGCAAGATGGTCAAAACGTTAACGTTGAAATCAAAATCATCCAAGAGCTGCCGCTTGATCATAACGCATCTGGTAACAGAGACGGTTTTGTTACGGTTAACGGCAATGACATCTCAATTAAAGTGCCTGTACAGGCGAAAGATACCGATGGTGATCCATTAGATAACGCAGCAACAGTTGATATCACAATTGTTGACGGTGCGAACCCTGAGTTTGGTACTGATAAAGGTGTCGTGATCAATGAAAGCACTGATGCAGATAAAATCATTAATGGTCAAATCCCGCTTGACGTGGGCTCTGATGATATCGCACATATCCACTTTAATGCTGAGCAATCAGACCTTGCTAATATCACCAGCAATGGTGAGAAAACCACATTTACTGTTGATGGTAACATTCTAACTGTACTGGATTCTCACTCAAACCCAGTGATGGTGGTGACTATCGCGAATGACGGTACTTACACAGTTAAAGTAACAGGTCCTGTTGATCAAAATAGTGCAGATATTGCCAATATTAAGCTTGATGTTACCGCTACCGATAAAGACGGTGATACCGCTCAAGGTAAGTTGGACATTACGATTAAAGACGGTACTAATGCAGCTGGTGGTGAGAATGTACATATCACCCTAACCGAAGGTGACCGTGATGTTGATGGTAGTGGCACAAGTACAGGTGGTGATGATACGACTTATCCTGTTATTAAAACTGGTGAGTTAACTCTAGTTGCAGGTGAAGATCGCTTAGATCCAACAACTGTTACTATTGATGCATCTCAACAAGCGGCGCTTATTAAAGAGTTAAACGCAGAGTTAACCTCTGGCGGTAAAGAGCTAGTCTTTACTGTTGATGCTAATGGCAACTTGATTGGTACTATTGAAGGTACGAATACGGTTGCGGTACGTGTCGAATTAACACCAAAGCAAGACGGTCAAAACGTTAACGTTGAAATCAAAATCATCCAAGAACTTCCACTGGATCACAACGGTTCAGTCAATGGCACTTATGTTTCGGTTAATGGCGATGATATCTCTATCAAGGTGCCAGTTCAGGCGCAAGATACTGATGGTGATCCACTAGAAAATGCTTCAACTGTAGATATTACGATTGTTGACGGTGCTAACCCTGAATTTGGTAAAGACGAAGGCATTACCATTGATGAGTCGAAAGACGTAAACAAGGTAATGAATGGTCATATTCCATTAGATGTGGGTTCTGATGATATTCAGTCAATTCACTTTAATGCTGAGCAAACAGACCTTGCCAATATCACCAGTAACGGTGAGAAAACCACGTTTACTGTAGAAGGTAACGTATTAACCGTACTTGATTCACACTCAAATCCTGTGATGGTAGTGACTATCGCTAACGACGGCACTTACACGGTAAAAGTGACTGGTCCTGTTGATCAAAATAGTGAAGATCTTGCCAATATTAAGCTTGATGTAACTGCAACCGATAAAGATGGTGACACCGCGAAAGGTGAGCTAAATATCACGATTAAAGACGGTAATGACGCTGCTGGTGGTGAGAAGGTAACGATCACTCTAACTGAAGGCGACCGTGATGTTGATGGTAGTGGCACAAGTACTGGTGGTGCAGATACGACTTATCCAGTAGAAAAAACAGGTGAGTTAACTCTTGTTGCTGGTGAAGATCGCCTTGTTGCGAGCTCTGTAGCTATTGATGCAAGTAAGCAAGCAGATTTAATCAAAGAGTTAAATACTGAACTGACGTCGGGCGGTCAAGCGCTAGTCTTTACTGTTGATGCTAATGGTAACTTGATTGGTACGATTGCTGGGACTGATACGGTTGCAGTACGTGTTGAATTAACATCAAAGCAAGACGGTCAAAACGTTAACGTTGAAATCAAAATCATCCAAGAATTACCGCTTGATCATAAAGAATCGGGCAATGGTAAAGGTTTTGTAACGGTTAACGGTAACGACATTTCAATTAATGTACCTGTTCAAGCACAAGATACTGATGGCGACTCATTAGAAAAGCCTGCGATTGTTGATATTACCATTGTTGATGGCGCTAACCCTGAGTTTGGTAAAGATTCTGGTACTACGATTACGGAAACCGAAACAGGCGCAACTGCAAGCGGTAAGATCCCGTTAAATGTGGGCTCTGATGATATTGCGCACATTGATTTTGCGAAGTCTCAGCCGTCACTTGAAGGTATTGTTTCTAATAACCAAGCAACCCGTTATGTGGTTGATGGTAATGAAATTAAAGTTGTTATCGATGGTGGTGCGAATGATGGCGCACCGGTCATGACGATTGAAATTAATATCGATGGTAGTTACACGGTTCATCAATATCTGCCAATAGAGCAAGACAACAGCAAAGGCGATACCGTTGATATTAATCTGTCTGTTACTGCAACCGACAAAGACGGTGATGTAAGTAACACTGGACAACTAGAAATTCATATTAAAGATGGTTTAAACCCAACCGGTGAAGGTGTTGTCGCAAACATCACCATTACAGAAGGCGATCTTGAAGATCCAAAAGCAGGTAAGGGGTACCCAGTTTCTGCGGATACGCACTTTACTGTTAATGCAACTGATGATGCATTAGTGGCGAACAGCTTAAAGATTGCTGATAGCGCACAAGCTGACTTAGTGAAAGAGCTCAATGGCTTAACGTCAAATGGTGAAGTACTGAATTTCACGGTACATACTGATGCTAATGGTGTGATCACGATTACAGGTGTGACAGCGAGTGGTCAGGAAGCGGTGAGTATTACCATGACGCCATCTTCATTGGCGAATGGTGATGTTACGGTTGATTTGGCTATTAAGCAGTCTCTACCACTTGATCACCTCAATGCAGATGGAAAGTACATTGAT
Organism: Photobacterium lucens; assembly: GCF_009873615.1. Classification (GTDB taxonomy): domain Bacteria; phylum Pseudomonadota; class Gammaproteobacteria; order Enterobacterales; family Vibrionaceae; genus Photobacterium; species Photobacterium lucens. The sequence goes on along the minus strand of NZ_SSMG01000327.1, from coordinate 15,231 downwards.
GTTACAGACGGTAAGATCACGATTAATGTACCTGTTCAAATGCAAGATGCTGATGGCGACTCATTACAGAAACCTGTCGATGTGAATATCACTATCGAAGATGGTCAAAACCCTTCATTCGGTCATGATTCAACAGCGACTGTTGAAGAAGGTGCATCTGGTCATGGCACGGCATCTGGCACTATCGATATTGATACTGGTAGTGACCAAGTTGCGAAAGTGTATTTTACGGATCAGCAATCATCGTTAGACGGTTTAACCAGTAATGGCCATGCGACAACGTATTCATTGAGTCCAGATGGTTCAACAATCACCGTTGTATTAAAAGACAATCCATCTCAAGTTGTCATGGAAATCAAGATTGATGTGAATGGTCATTATGTTGTTGAGCAGCAGCAACCTATTGATCAGGTTGACGATACAGCGAAAGATAATGAAGTTATTAAGCTAGACGTAGTTGCTCAAGACTATGACGGTGATAAGAGTAAGCCAGGTCAGATCACGATCAATATTCATGATGGTGAAAACGCAAAAGGTGGTGAAACTGGCTCTATTGTTATTACTGAAGGCGACTTACAGCCAACAGCAGGTGAGCAAGGCTATCCAGTTTCTGGTGATGTCACCATTGCCGTTAAAGCTGGTGCCGATCGTTTAGATCCTAATACAGTATCGATTGATGATAAGCATCTTACTGACTTAATAAACGAGTTACAGTCAGAGCTCACGGCATCGGGTGAAAAAATTCACTTTGAATATCAAGATGGTCAACTAGTGGGCATCTCGGAATATGGTGAAAAAGTATTAACGGTAACTGTTTCTGCGCAGCAGGCTGCTAACGGTCATGATGTTGATGTAAAAGTCTCTATTACTCAGTATGTGCCTTTAGATCATAGTGGAACTAACAACGATGGTTTTGTTTCCGTTGATGGCGGCAAGATCGTGATTGATGTGCCAGTACAAGTTAAAGATACCGATGGTGATTACTTAGGTAACGAAGATAAACCTGATAATTATGTAAATGCGCAAATCACTATTAATGATGGTGCTGCACCTGTCATTATTTCTGCACCAGCACTGAGTGTTGATGAAGATGCATTGGCGAATGGTTCACATACTTCACATGGTGGCGTGTCTGCTTTAGGTGATATTCAGGTCGATCAAGGTAGTGACTATGTTGCTGACTTTAAAGTTGATGTTAACGCGTTTAATGAGCAAAACAGCATCAAATCTGAAGGGCATGATGTTGTTCTGAAAGAGGTAGGGCCTGGGACATATCAAGGTACGGCAAACGGTCAAGTTGTGTTTACGTATACCTTGCTACCAAATGGTCGCTATATTTTCGATCTGAAAGGAACCATTGATCACCCAACTCAAGGTGAAGATGAGTTTAAGATTGAGTTCCCTGTTTACGCCGTTGATAAAGACGGTGATATCAGCGGTGCAGTTAATATTGATGTATTAATTAAAGATGATATTCCATCTGTACATGACGTAACGCTTAATACGGTTGAACACAGCACAACGACACTTGAAAACGTGATCGTTAATGTTGGTGCTGATGGTGCACAAGTTACTGCCCTGATTGTTGATGATCAGCATATTGATCTGTCAACACTGCGTGAGTCTGGCGGTTACCGTATCTATGAAGTCACAGAAAATGGTCAAAAGTTAGGTGATCTGATGATCAAACCTAATGGTGAGACTTACTTTGCTGCCAACGATAATTTGGATCATAACCAAGAAGAGATCATCAAGAAGATTGGCTTTGAGGTGACCGATGGTGATGGTGATAAGGCACAAGGTACGATCACGCTTGAAGTGTCGGATAAAGATGCAACCTTAAGCTTGCAAAACAGCACAGGTCAGGAAGAAGACGGTCGTCACTCTACCGATCCTAACGATAACGTTGATGTAAATCGTGATGGTATTGCCATCAACATGAGTATTAACGTTGGTGATAACGATCGTGGTGAACACATTGGTACTGTAACGATTCATCCACAGGGTGAAGCACACGGTGTCTTTATGTTTAACGGTCAACCTTTAGCTGTAAATAGCGATGGTTCAATTACGATCCCTGCAAGTGCATTTAAAGCAGACGCTAGTGGTGAGAATTATACCCTGCAAGGCATAACCTTTGTTCCTGCAGAAGATTTCTCGACCTCTGCTAACGGCATTAAGTTTGATGTTAGCGCACAAGTTAATACCACGGATGGCGGTAATCACCCTGTAATGAATGGTGAATTCTCGATTAATGTTCAAGGTATTGCTGATACGCCAACATGGAATTCAAGCTCTGTTGATCACTATGTTGTCGACGAAGATGGCTCAAATGTTCAGTTAAGTGTGGTTGCTGATCTGCAAGATACTGACGGCTCAGAAGCACTGTTCTACTACATTACGGTACCAAAAGAGTACCAAGATAAATGTACGCTAGAAATTGACGGTAAAACGTTAATTGAAACATCACCGGGTTCAGGTATCTACAAGGTAGATTCTGAGCAAATGAAGTCTGTTGAGGTTAATCCTGCAGATAACTTTAGTGGTGATATTAAGCTTTCCATTACCGCTGAAAGTAAAGAGCTGGATAACTTTGTAAATGGTCATCAGACAGCTGAATCGACAGCGAAAGAAATTGTTATCAATGTGAATCCTCAAGCCGATGATGGCACGTTAAAAGTGACACGTGTTGAATCGAAAGAAGATGAGCGTATTGATCTATCAACACACATTAACTTTGTGTCGTTAGATGATAACACCGATAACTCTGAGCATTTATTCCTACAAATCTCTGCACTTCCTGAAGGTGCAGTATTGTACTTAAATAATCACATCCTGACGCCAAATGCCGATGGTATGTATGAAATTAAATATGAAGATCTAAACGGTTTATCACTTCAGCCGCCATTAGATAGCAACGTTGATTTTAGTATCTCAGTGAAAGGCGTGATCCGAGATGTCGCAACCATTACTGATGCTAATGGTAATTTGACAACGGAAACTAGCGAGAAAGTGGTTGGCCCACAATCTATTGATATTGCACTAACAGGTGTGGTTGATGCGCCAGTGATTGAATCTGATAGTGCAGATTGGAAACCATTAGAAGATGGCAAAATCGGACTTGAAACAACCATTAAAGAAGATGGTAGCGCTAAGTTTGATTTTAAAGTGGTGTCAGGCGAGCACACTGTTGATGGTAAAACTGACGGTTCTGAAACCTTAAGTATTGTGGTCTCTGGTATTCCAGAAGGAGCAAAACTGTACGATCAGAACGGTAATCTTCAAACCTTGGTTTACGCTGGTGAAGATGAACATGGTCAACCTATTTATCAGGTAAACCTAACAACGTTAAACGATGTAAAAATCGTGCCGCCAGAAAATAGCTTAGAAGATATCACGCTTGATCTTCGTGTCGTAGTGACTGAAAACGACGGTGCGAGTAAGGCGTTTGATGGTGAATTGGTTATTCATGTTACGCCTGTAATTGATGCGACTGACTACGATACGGTTTCTAAAGGTTTTGAAGATCAGCCGATTCAAATTGATTGGTTACCACCTGAGTTTACCGATCCGAAAGAACACATTACCGCAGTAGCGCTAAATGGTTTACCGCAAGGTTATCAGTTGTTCTTGGGTGATACTTTATTAGTGGCCGATGCTTCAGGAAAAATCACCTTTACGGATAGCCAATTACAACAGTTATTGAATGGCACTAAGTTAACCCTGCATGCGCCAGAGGACTCAGATAAAGATATCACCTTAACTTCAACAGTAACGGTATCTGAAACGGATGTTGATGGCGATAAAGAGACTGTCACGAAAGATATTACAGGTACTTTAACTGTTGATATTCAAGCTGTTGTGGAAAGCGATGGTCACTTAGTTGTTCGCCATGATGGTAATACTGTTACCAATATTAGTTGTGACAGTGATGGTGTTATTGATCTCTCTAATGGTACTGATTCAGACGGTAAAATTACGTGGGTGAATGACGATAAATCCAGCTCTGAAGTGATTCAGCAAGTGGTACTTGAGCCAATTCCGACAGGCTTTGTGATTGTTGGTGGTATTAACAATGGTGATGGTAGCTGGACAATTCCTCAGTCGCAATTGGACAACTTGCAGATCAAAGCCCCAGAAGGCTTTAAAGATACGTTAGTGCTGCAAATTAGTGCGGTTGTACAAGATTTAAGTGACGATGGTGATCCAAGTGCATTAGTGGTTAAAAAAGACACCATCACGCTTGATTTTAGCCAGAATACTGAGTCTAAAGATGAAAAAGCGGCGGATGTTATCATCGAAGATCACCTTGTCACTGGTACAGAAGATCACACCGTAGATTTAGGTAAACAAATCACTGATCACATTATTAAAGTGAGTACAGATGGTGGTCATCAAGCGCATGATGAATTGACTATTGTTATTGATGCAAGTGATCTACCTAAAGGTGCTTCGATCTCAGGCTCTGACTATAACCACCAAACTGGTGAATATGTATTGAAAGTGCCTGTTTCTGACAGTGGTGAAGTGGATTTATCTAGCATTCACATTAATTTGCCAAAAGATTTCGCAGGTGACTTTAAGTTAGATGTGAAGTTTGTAACGACTGATATTGAAAGTGGTGATTATAAAACACAAACAACCACCCTTGATGTTCAAATTGCACCTGAAGTTGATGGTCCTAAATCGGTTGAAATTAAGGTTGTTGAAACTGATGGTTTAAATGGTGATAAGCAGCCGATCTCGTCATCTGATGATAAAACAGAGCAAGTTTACAAAGATGTTGCTTATGAAGATGGCGATATCAAGCTTGATCTATCTGTTGCACTAAAAGATGTCAGCACAGAACTAACTGATGGTAAAGAAAGCGTTGAGTCTGTGACATTAACACTTAAAGACAGCACTGACGGTGTGTTTATTGATGCAAATGGCAATGTACTAGGTTCATCTATCACCATTGATGCTAGCCAGATGGGGAATATTCATTTCCGTCCAGCACCAGATTTTAGTGGCAAGGTTGATATTGATGTTAAAACCACAGTTGTCGATACCACTGTTTATGATGAAACTGCTGGTGGCAAAGAAGTATCAGCATCAAAGACATTTGATAACACAGTGAGCTTTGAGGTTGTTGCGGTTAATGACGATATCAAATGGCATGACATTGATAAGCCAGTTATTGGTAATGAAGATACAGCAATTTCATTGAGTGGTATTGGTGGGTCATTACAAGATAGTGATGGTTCAGAGCACATTGTTTCAATCAAATTAGAAAACGTGCCTGATGGCTTTATCGTTCAAGGTGCGGTGAACAATGGCAATGGCGTATGGACGATTACGGCATCAGGTGAAACGTTCGATTTAAGTAACGTGAAGGTTGAGCCGCCAAAAGATTTCAGCGGTAAAGTTGATATTGGTATTGTGGTGTATTCAAAAGAAGATACTTTAGATATACCAGCAGCAAACCGTGAAACTATCACGATTGATGTTCAGCCTGTTGCTGACAAAGTAGATACTGATGTTAATCCGAATGCGTCTGGTGATGAAAATGGTTCAATCACATTAGATCTAGGTATTAAAGCTTACGATGATGAAAACACAGTTAAGCATCCTGACTCCAATGTGCATGAAAATGGAGCAGAATCACTACAAATCACCATAACTAATGTGCCTGATTCAAGCTCATTTACCTTACCTGATGGGGTAAAGGGTAGCTGTGAGAAACAAGCAGATGGCTCATGGATCATTAAAGTTGATGGTTCAGAACTTGATAAATTGATCTTCCACCCAGGTGATGCTAATAACCAAACCGTTATTGACGGTAAGGTTTGGACGGGTGATTTAGGTTTTGATATTCGTGCAGTGGATAACGGTGTTGTTGGTACAGATAGCGTCGCGGTGGATAAAACAATCCACGTTGATGTGACACCTGATAACGATGCGCCTGTGAACCATATGCCAACGGATCCGCTAACGGTTGAAGAAGACACAACATTAGTGATCAAAAATCTGCAAGTAACTGATGTAGATAGTAATGATCATAATGCTGTAATGAACATGACGGTCACGCTAAGTGTCCAGCATGGTCAATTGAGCATTGCTGATGGTGTTGATACAACAGGTCTAGTGATCAAAGGTAATGGTGATGGCACATTAACCATTGAAGGTGATATTACTAAGATCAATCAGCTATTGGATAAAGGCATCAATTACGTTGGTGATAAAGACTTTAATGGTACTGATAGCCTAACCATGACGACCAACGATAATGGTAATTCTGGTGCAGGTGGTGCATTAACAGATACCGATAGTGTTGATATTACCGTTACACCCGTTAACGATGCACCAGTGAATACAGTACCTGATGCATTTACTGTTGATGAAGACAGTAGCCATGTGATCAGTGGTCTTAAGATCAGTGATGTGGATGCGAAAGAAAATGGTGCATCTGGTGATATGACAGTGACGTTAGCTGTTGGTCATGGTCAATTAACGATTATCGCGACTGATACACAAGGTTTGAATATTACTGATAACGGTGACGGTAAGTTAGTTATCAGCGGTGATATTAATAAGATCAACGCATTACTGGCTGATGGTATCAAATATACAGGTGATGAGAATTACGCTGGTAAAGATCAGCTAACCATGACCACAAGTGATAACGGTAACGCTGGTGCTGGTGGTGTACTAACCGATACCGATACAGTTGATATTACGGTTACACCTGTTAACGATGCGCCTGTTAACCATGTGCCAACGAGTATTACGGCAGATGAAGATATCGCAACGGTGATCACAGGGTTGCAGGTATCTGATGCAGACTTTAATGAGTTACCGAATAATACGGGTATGTCTGTGCAGCTAAGCGTAGCCCATGGCTCGTTAATTATTACATTACCAGAAAACAGCTCAGTGAAAGTGGTCGATAATGGTACGGGTAATGTCACTCTTGAAGGCTCGATGGATGACATTAATGCGGTACTTAACAGTAATGTTAGCTACGTTAGTGATGAAAACTACAGTGGTAAAGATGAGTTAATCATTACTACTAACGATGGTGGTAATACAGGCTCAGGCGGTAATCAGTCTGCTACCAATAAAGTTGAGATTAATGTGGTACCGAAAGCGGATGCGCCATCGTTAAGTATTAACCCAGAGCACCTACAAACCGCTGCGATCAGAAGCTCTATGGGGACGATGTTGCCACTGATTGGGCTGATTGCTGCGGCATCGGCAGATGCATCTGAAACCTTAACCGTTAAGTTAACGAATTTAGGCTCAGGTCAGGTTGTTGATAAAGATGGCAATGTGATTGGTAAAGATCTTGGAAATGGTAACTGGGAAGTACCAGCTGACAAGGTTGATGGCTTGTACATCAAAGATCTTGATCAAGGTACGCACTCAATTAATGTTGTTGCTGTTTCGACTGAATCTGATGGTTCTTATGCAGAATCAGACCCTGTAAACATCAATGTAGTGGTTGATGATCTATCACAAACAAATAATGTGATCGGTCAAAATTCAAATGTTGATGGAGATAATCTGATCATCGACAGTACAGCTGCAGCAACATTGTATGGTGGTGCCGGCGATGATGTATTAGTGGGTGGCTTAGGCTCAGATATTCTTGTCGGTGGTGCAGGTGACGACATCCTATGGGGTGGTGAGTTAGGCGGTCATGGTGATGGGGTGAAAGATACCTTCCTATGGACTGCTAGCGACTTTGGCACTGCTGATGCACCAGCAACAGATAAGATCATGGACTTTGAAGTTGGCATAGATACCATCAGCCTAGGTGATGCATTAGACACCAAAGATATCCACTCATTAGCGGATTTGAATAATCGTCTAAACATCACAGAGCAAGATGGTAGCACCTTAATTCAGATATCTAATGATCAAGATAAGGTGGTTCAGAATATCATTCTTGATGGCGTAACTAACCATGATTTATTTGGTAGCACGTCTAGTGAGATGACTGCAACAGATAAGCTAACGACGTTATTGAATAGCGGTAGCCTTGAGCTTAGTAAGAACTTTGGTAATGAAGAGAGCAATGACTTAATTGCAGATAACCAAGGTGAATCATTGTTTGGCTTTGATGGTGACGATACGTTAGTTGCAGGTCAAGGTAGTGATATCTTAACTGGTGGTGCTGGTGATGATCTGTTTACATGGCATGAAACATCATTGTCATCAGATAAGCCAAATGCCGATACCATTGCTGATTTTGAGCTAGGAAAAGATAAGATCGATATCCGTGAGTTATTATCAAATGAAGGTGATGACAGCCAATCTGATATGGATAATTTACTGAAGCATGTTAGCGCAGGTGTTGATGATAAAGGTAATGTTGAACTGGATATCACAACAGATGATGGTAAACAGCAAAACATTGTTTTAGATAACATTAACCCTGTTCAGGATCTTGGTTTAATGGATGGTGCATCGTCTGTTGATATTGTGAATTCACTGTTCGATCACAATGCATTTAAGCTAGATAACACGCACTAGTTAGCAATATAAAGTAAAAAAGCAGCCGAATCTGGCTGCTTTTTTTGACTAAAATTGCGTAGTTATTCACTTGTATGCCTCAAGAATCCGGCAGGATAGCGAAGATCTCCAATTTTAATGAAATAATAATCTACGAATAATGATTAAATAACCACAAATGGGTTTAGTTGCTGTAAATGTAAAAACTTTGTTATGTTAATTGTTATGTGATTAGCAGATAACATGGATGAGAAATGAAAGCAGTAGAAGCAAACTTTGATGGATTAGTTGGTCCTACGCATAATTACAGTGGACTTTCTTACGGTAATATTGCGTCTGCTAAAAATAGCGCAAAAGCCTCTAACCCGAAGCAAGCCGCCAAGCAGGGGCTGGCGAAAATGAAGTCTCTTGCTGATCTTGGTTTAGTGCAGGGGATCATAGCTCCACAAGAAAGACCTGATCTTGTCACATTACGCCGTTTGGGATTCTCTGGCTCTGAGCAATATATCATTCAACAGGCAGCAAAACACAGTCCGAAACTGTTGGCTTCTTGCTACTCGGCGTCGAGTATGTGGACAGCCAATGCGGCGACGGTTTCTCCCTCTGCTGATACATCAGATAAGCGGGTTCACTTTACACCCGCTAATTTGGTTAACCAGTTCCATCGCTCGATTGAGCATGTAACGACAGGAAAGATCCTAAAAGCAATGTTTCCAAGTGAGCAGCATTTCCATCATCATGATGCTTTACCAACAGTAAATCACTTTGGCGATGAGGGAGCTGCCAACCATACGCGTTTTTGTCGTGAATACGGTGATGCAGGTGTTGAGTTTTTTGTTCATGGACGTTATGCCTTTGATAGTCGTTTTACTCAACCTCAGAAATATCCGGCAAGGCAAACATTTGAAGCTTGTGAAGCGTTAGCTCGTTTGCACCAGTTAGATGAGCAAGGTGTTGTTATTGCGCAGCAAAATCCAGCTGTGATTGATCAAGGTGTATTCCATAACGATGTCATAGCCGTGGGTAACAGAAATACCTTGTTTTGTCACGAACAAGCCTATGTTGATCAAGCCAAGGTTTATGCAGAGTTAAGGCAAAAAATGGGGGATGACTTCAGGATCATCGAAGTACCCACATCCAGTGTGTCGATTAATAATGCGATTTCCAGCTATTTATTTAATTCGCAATTGCTATCGTTACCTAATGGGGAAACGGTATTGGTGTTACCGCAGGAGTGTGAAGAAAACAGTCAAGTTAAACACTATGTCGAGCAGCTAGTAAATAGTCAGCATATAGATAAAGTGATGATCTTCGATTTAAAGCAGAGCATGGCAAATGGCGGGGGACCTGCGTGTCTACGATTGCGTGTGGTGCTTAATGAACAAGAACTGCAAGCGGTGAATCCTGATGTGTTAATGACAGATACAAAGTTTACTATCTTGAATCAGTGGGTTGATAAGCACTATCGTGATCGCTTGGTAGAATCGGATTTAGCCGATCCCAATTTGCTGGTGGAATCACGCACTGCCTTAGATGAGCTAACGCAAATATTAAACCTTGGCTCGATTTATAACTTTCAACAATGATCTTATAAATAAACAAAAGGCGATAAGTAGAATCTACTTATTGCCTTTAGAAACATATCTACAAGCTAATGGTTATTTTTTACCAAATAGGCTTGAAGCTAGGTTCATGATACCGTCCATGCCGCCAACAGCTTGGAACAACTCAGATGCGATATCACCATTTGGACTTGCTTTATCAATCATACCCGGCAACGTTTCCTGTAAACCTGTTACAGCTTCATCTTTAGGCATTTGTAGATCGTTGGCAAAGTTTGATAACTGATCTGGATTGAAAATTTTAGCAATATCATCAGCAGAGATTGGTGAGTTTTCACCATTACCCAGCCATGATGCAACGATATTCGCTAAACCAGCACCGTTAAGTGATTGAAGGATACTGTTAAAATCAATACCTTCACCATTGCTGTTACCACCAAGTAGGCGAGCCAGTGCTGACATAATGTTGTTTTCGTTTAGGCCATCAGTATTTGCACTTGATTGTGCAAATAGTTGAGCACCAATACGTAGAATCTCTGCGATATCCATACATTAAACCTTAAATTTGAACTTAAGCTGCTGCTGGGATACGAAGCTTTTGACCTGGGAAGATTTTGTCTGGGTCAATGATAACTTCACGGTTAGCTTCAAAGATTTTCTCGTAATCAGCACCGTTACCTAGTGTTTTTTCAGCGATTTTCCATAGGCTGTCACCAGATTGAACTTCGTAGTAAGACACTTCTTCTGTTGATGCAGGTGCAGAAATGTTATCTACAACAGATTCAATACCTTCAGTATTACCTGTCATCAGGATCGCTTTTTCACGTGCTTCTGCGCTATCAGCTTGACCAGATAGTGTTGCAACACCGTCTTTTACTTCAACTTTAAGATCAGAAACACCAGGGTTATTGTCTTCAATATGCTGTGTGATTTTCTCAGGTGCTTCTTCTTCGTTACCGAATAATTTTGTGCCGATATTACGTGCGAAATCTAATAAACCCATTGTTTACATTCCCTAAATGAAGAAATAGTCATTAAAAAGACTAGACGAAAATTTAAGAACAACTCATTTTTATTGAATTAAGTCTTATGGAAAGTATGCTCAATTCCAACTCTCTGTTGTGCTTAGATGTTGTTGTCATTTTTATTGAGATACGGTTTGATTTCGATACTAGGTCATCGTTTATCGATAAGCTATATCCTTATAAGAAAGCATATTTTTTAAAAATGAAGAATGACAACAGTGTTTTATTGCAATATATAGAATGGTGTTTGGTTAAATTTTGGACATTGATTTATTGCATGAATGTATCTGTCTAATCTCTGGGAGTAAAGCGCATTATAACGATGAGGTAATTTTTGTGTTTACGCTTGACCTGTTTTAGCGCTAAAAGTGATAATACGTCCATAAATCAGTGGGTCTACACTGGTAATGCATGAATAATTTTATGGAGTTTCAATGGCAAAGCTAAGTCTACAAGAGCAGATGCTACAAGCAGGGCTTATTGATAAGAAAAAGCTTAAAAAGGCGGGTAAATCGTCTAAAAAGTCGCGCACTCAAGCGAAAGAAGCAAAAGCTGCTGTTGAAGCAAATCGTCAGGCGCAGTTAGAAAAAGATAAAGAGCTTAACCGTGCCCGTGACGAAGAAGTGAAGGCAAAAGAGTTAGCCTCTCAAATTAAACAGCTTATTGAGATGAATCGCTTAGATCGTAAAGACGGTGACATCGGTTATAACTTTACTGATGGCTCAACGGTTAAGAAGATTTATGTTGATAAAGTAATGCAAGATCAGTTAGTAAATGGTCGCTTAGCGATTGCACGTTACCAAGACGGTTACGAAGTGATCCCAGCGACTGTTGCGGATAAGATTGCACTTCGTGATGAGTCTAGCATTGTGCTTAACAATACGGTTGATGACAGTATTGTTGATGAAGATGACCCATATGCAGATTTTGTTATCCCTGACGATCTGATGTGGTAAATCATTACTGCTAGTAATGCATGAAAAAAGCCGATGTTATTTACGACATCGGCTTTTTTGTTGCTTTTTTCTATTCACAAATATGGCTTATTTTTTCTCTTCGGTTGCGTAGTGAATGTCATTCATATCAACCGTGATGGTTTTAAATACTTTCTTTCCGTTCTCACTATAACTGACCACAAACGACACTGATGGGCGCTTTTCAGAATATTTAGCTGTTTTCATCCAATCCCAGTGCTCAAAGGTTAAATTCGGTTCTTTTTCTGTTACGAAATAAGTTTGCTGTGGCATCTCGCCATATTGTGATACAGCAATATAAAATTGTGTTGGTGGGCATGAGCCATTATCACATTCACCATTCTCTGTTAATGAATACACCTTTACCGCAAGAGGGGGGATAATTTCCTTTGGTGTTGTTGCCACTAAACGTTGGTTATTCAGTAAAAATGCGAGATCTACATTTGCATTTTCAGGTGAGCTTTCAGCCTGAGAGCAAGCAGTAATAAGCAGGACAAGAGAGAGGAGAATCGCACGCATGACAATATCCTTATATATTCAGTTAACGACAGCAAAATGAGGTATATAGGTTTAGCCTAATGGGCTTTTGTCAGTGTTTAATCATAATTATGTGCGAATAACCCCATGATTTTATGTTATTACGTCAAATCTTATCGGTGTGTTGGTCATTGGTTAAGAGCGGAATTTACTCATGTGTTTTCAGTGGTAGGCTAGGTATTTCGCGGCCTAGAAAGCAATAAACGGTACTTAAATATAACCAAGATTATCGCAGTAATAGCATTGTATAACTTTGAACTTACGCTATCGTTTGCGTGTGCAATAATTAAACAGATGGGTGTAATTGTGATAAAAATATCATTATATCTAATGCGAATGTTTATCATTTGTGGTTAAGTAGTGATATCAATAGCAAATGGCTATTATATGAATCAGACATTCGATAGTGATTAAGATAATCATCAACATAGCAGGACAATAATAATGAATAGTGATATCGCTCGTTGGTTGGAACGTGACCCTGATCTTAAAACACGTAATGAACTTGAACAGCTAATTAAAGACAATAACCAAGCAGAATTAGCCGATCGTTTTAATGGTCGTTTGGCATTTGGTACAGCGGGTCTGCGAGGTGTTGTTGGTGCTGGTCCTAATCGAATGAACAGACTGGTGATACAGGAAACTGCAACAGGGTTAGGGCAATATTTATTGCGCTCGGTACCTGAAGCTGCCAGTAAAGGTGTGGTCATCGGCTATGATGGTCGTCCTGATTCTCAGCAATTTGCGCATGATACGGCATCAGTGTTAACCGCACAGGGCATTAAAGTGTACTTAACGGTTAAAGTAGCCCCTACACCTGTGGTCGCCTTTGGTGTTAAACATCTGAATACAGCAGCCGCTGTTGTCGTTACTGCAAGTCATAACCCTCCTGAATATAACGGTTTTAAAGTGTATTGGGGTAATGGTGCTCAGATCATTCCACCACAAGATGCGGGTATTGCTGAGGAAATTGATAAAGCGACAACGCATGAATTATCACAATTATCATTAGAAGCCGCAGCAGAAAAAGGGCTTCTTGTATGGTTAGATGATGAGTATTACCAAGCTTATCGTCAAACCATGAACAGTAATCCATTGTTGACTAACCATACTGAGCCTCAAGAGATTAAAGTTGCTTACACTGCAATGCATGGTGTAGGTGCTGAAATGGCAGAAACATTACTAGCTGATGCTGGTTTTACCCATGTTCATAGTGTTGCTGCGCAAAGAGAGCCAGATGGTACTTTCCCAACGGTTAAATTTCCGAATCCTGAAGAAGCTGGGGCGATGGATCTTGTTATTGCGGAAGCGAAAAAGCATGATGCCGTTTTAGCTTGTGCCAACGATCCTGATGCCGATCGTTTTGCTGTCGCTGTTCGTCGAGATGATGGTGAATACCAAATGCTGACAGGGGATCAGGTGGGCATTCTGTTTGGTTATTATTTATTAAGTCATGCACCAGCAAACCAAAACCTTGTCGGCAACACCATTGTTTCATCAAGCCTATTAGGCAAAATTGCGGCTACATTAGGTGCTCGTTATTACCAGACTTTAACGGGTTTCAAATGGTTGACGAATGTTGCTATGGCACAGCAAACAGAAACACATCAATTTCTTTTCGCTTATGAAGAAGCGTTAGGTTACACCGTTGGCAGCAAAGTATGGGATAAAGATGGTTTATCAGCATTGGTCGCTTTTGCTCAGTTAACCGCAGAGCTACATGCCAAAGGACAAACCATTTGGGATCAACTTGAAGCGATTTACCGTGAACATGGTTTATATGTTAATGCGCAACGAAGTATTGCGTTAGATCCTACAGCTGCACCGATTGGTGACACATTACGTGCAACACCACCGACAGAAATAGCTGGTTTGCCCATTGTTTGCACAGAAGATTATAAACAATCGCTACGTATTTTCAGTGATGGCACAGTAGAAGCGATTGATCTACCTGTCAGTGATGTGCTTATTTATCACTTACAAGGTGGTTCCCGTGTGATTGTAAGACCATCAGGCACAGAGCCTAAATTAAAATGCTACTACGAAGTGGTTGAGCCAATGCTTCATGAAGATACCATGGTACATGCTCAGCAACGTGCTCAAGAGGCAATGGGGCAGTTAATTGCTAAGCATCAGCAATCTATTAAGTAATTAATAACACGATTATTTAGCTTGTTATATGGCAGTGATATTACAGATATCACTGCTGTTTTTATAACCGTTATCTGCTGTTTTAAATTGTTTTTCATCAAAGACTTCCCCAAAGCGCCATGCCTAATCCAGGTGCGCTCAATGGTCATTTACGTGTATAATCAAGCCAATATTTATTATTTTAAAAAGTTAGGGTTTTCCGATGCATGATTTAAATCTATCTATTCCTGATGATTTCGAAAAAGAGCCAGAGTTACCGATCCCTGAGATTGATGAGCAAAAGAAAATTGTTGCTGAATTAAAGCGTTTAGAAGAAGCAGGTGAGCTAACGCCAGAAATTCTTCATGCATTTATGACTGGCGAACGTAAGCCTGAATAAGCATTAAAAAAGCCTCTGCACTGAATAGTACTGATGTGACCCCATAAAGTTGGACATTTCGGTTAAGCGGCTTGTAAGGCCTGATTTCGATATTCAATCGGAGTCAG
>NZ_SSMG01000034.1 GCF_009873615.1 Photobacterium lucens | reverse complement strand
TCATTTATCACATTTCTCCACTATGAAAATAATAAGAATAAACCGCAGAAAGATACTGTCATAATAATGGAATAAATTATTCCACTATGTAGTTTAACGTAAGGAATAGTGCTAAATAACAGTTTAAAAGTAACGGATGAATACCTATTAGTTATTGATTTTTAGTGGTTAATTATTACTGTTGATGCTGGTGGATGATGGGGTTGTCGTTATTCTATCGCTGGTTTTATCGAATAATGAGTAAGAATAAACTGTGATGGGACGGTATAAAGAATCACTAGGTTTTATGTTCATTGGTTATTGTTGTAATAGCTACTTGCATTAGCGAATTTCAAAGTGTTTGTCGTTTAAAGTGATGACTTCCAGAACTCTATGATTGAAGACTAAAAAATTTTCGTAAATGAGCAATTTGAGAGCGGTTTTGACGAGGCATTTTTTGTGATTTCGGTTATAATTCCACGCAATATTAGTGTGAAAAGAACTCCATGAATCAATATCTAGCTATTACTTCCCGCGGCCTTGAAAACTTGCTGGCGGATGAATTAGAACAATTAGGTGCACAGAACATTCAAGTTGTGCATGCCGGTGTCCGCTTTAAAGCAGAGCAAGCAACAGCCTACCGTTGTTGTCTATGGACACGTATCTCATCACGTATCATTCAAGTACTGAGTGAATTTAACGTTCGTGATGATATGGATCTGTACTTAGGTGCAACTGCTATCAATTGGATGAACTATTTTGATAGCAATACTCGCATCGTGGTTGACTTTAACGGTACGAACCGTGAAATCCGCAACAGCCAATACGGCGCAATGAAAATCAAAGATGCGATTGTAGACCGCTTTACTAAAGCGGATTTACGTCGTCCAAATATCGATCGTGAGCGTCCAGATCTTCGTGTTCATATGCGTCTATCAGGCGAGAAAGGTATTCTTGGTCTTGATATGGCGGGTAGTGGTTTACACCAACGTGGTTATCGTAGTGAAGCGGGTAAAGCACCATTACGTGAAACCCATGCTGCGGCGCTTGTGATTAAGAGTGGTTGGACACCAGAGCAACCTCTACTCGATCCTATGTGTGGTTCAGGTACCTTGTTAATTGAAGCGGCAATGATCGCTGCTGAAATCGCACCGGGTCTTAAACGTAAACGCTGGGGCTTTGAGTCGATTAAAGACTTCGATAAAGATGCTTGGATGGAAATTCATGCAGAAGCAACAGTGAAATCTCGCCGTGGTCCTGCAAAAGTTACAACTAAGTTCTTTGGTCGTGAAATGGATCGTCGCGTACTTGCTGTTGCTCGTGATAACGCAGGTCGTGCTGGTGTTAAAGAGCTTATCGATTTTGAATACGGTGATGCTACTCAGCTTGTTCGTCCAGAGGGCTTTGAAACAGGCGTTATTCTTTGTAACCCACCATACGGTGAGCGTTTAGGTACAACACCTGAGCTTATCTCGCTTTACAAAGAGTTTGGTAACCGCTTGAAATTAGCGTTTGCAGGCTCTGTTGCTGCAATTTACTCAAGTTCAAATGAATTATTAAGCTGTATGCGTATGCGTGCAGACAAACAATTTAAGCTTCGTAACGGTGCGTTAGATTGTGTGCTTAAGACTTACTTAATCACAGCAGGTAGTGTTCAGAAAGAAGAAGGTCAAGCAGAAGGCGTTATTGTTCAAGAAGACGTAGCACCGGATTTTGCTAACCGTTTGAAGAAGAACATTGCTAAGTTAGGTAAATGGGCTAAGCGTGAAGGTATTGAATGTTACCGTATTTACGACGCTGACATTCCTAACTACAACGCAGCGATTGATAAGTACAAAGATTACATCATCATCCAAGAGTATGCGGCACCTAAGTCTGTTTCTGAAGAGTTAGCTCGTCGTCGTATCATGGATATTCTACGTGCAACGATTGAAGTAACAGGCGTTGAGAGTAACAAAGTTATTCTTAAAGTGCGTGAGCGTCAGAAAGGTAAGAACCAATACCAGAAACTATCAAGTGCAGAACGTCACATGGTAGTAGAGGAGTACGGCGTTGAACTTAAAGTTAACCTGTATGATTACCTTGATACAGGTCTATTCCTTGATCACCGTATTACTCGTCGTATGCTTGGCAAGATGGCACCGGGTAAAGATTTCTTGAATCTATTCTCATACACTGGTTCGGCAACTGTGCATGCAGCTGTTGGCGGTGCGAAAACAACAACAACGGTGGATATGTCAAATACCTACCTTCGTTGGGCACAAGAGAATATGGAGCTGAACAACCAAGTAGGTTCTCAGCATGAGTTTATTCAAGCTGACTGTCTACAGTGGTTACAAGAAGTGGACGATACGTTTGATCTTATCTTCATCGATCCACCAACGTTCTCTAACTCTAAGCGTATGAAGCAGTCGTTTGATATTCAGCGTGATCACATCATGTTGATGGAAAACCTAAAACGTATGTTACGTCCTGAAGGTCAAATTGTTTTCTCAAACAACAAACGTCACTTCAAGATGGATTTAGATAAACTGAATGAACTTGGCTTACACGCGAAGAACATCTCAGATAAAACATTGCCAATGGATTTTGCTAAGAACAAGCAAATCCACAACTGTTGGATCATCACTCACAAGGAAGGCTAGTGTTAATCACACTTTATAGCACGGAAGGCTGCCATCTTTGCGAGCAGGCATACAGCTTGCTCGTAGAGGTAGGGATTCAAGACAACGTAGAAGTTGTCGATATCGCATTCGATGATGCACTGTTCTCTCGTTACGGTGTAACCATACCTGTACTCTCTATTCAACACCATGAGCTCAATGTTTCGGAATTAGGCTGGCCCTTCGATAAAGAAACATTACAAACATGGTTAACTACTAATAAGCTTGGTTAATTACGATGGCACTTATAAAAATTAGTAACGCTCAACTGGCTTACGGCGATCATGCATTACTAGATAAAGCTGAATTTCTTCTTCAACCTCATGAGCGTGTATGTCTTGTGGGTCGTAATGGCGCGGGTAAATCCACGTTAATGAAAGTGATTGCTGGCGACATTCTGTTAGATGACGGTAGTGTTCAGCGTCAAAATGAGCTGGTGGTTTCACGTTTAGAACAAGATCCACCACGTAATGCCGAAGGCACTGTATTTGATTATGTTGCTCAAGGTTTAGCTGAAGTGGGTGAAGTACTTCGAGAGTACCATCACCAATTGGAATTAGTGACCGCAGATCCTAGCGAATCAAACATCAATAAGCTGGCGCGTATTCAAGAGAAAGTCGACCATAACAATGGTTGGTTGATTGATACTCGTATTGCATCTGTCTTGGAAAGCTTAAAGTTAGATGCAAGCACATTACTTACGGATTTATCTGGTGGTTGGCAACGTAAAGCCGCATTGGCACGTGCGCTTGTGTGTGATCCTGATATTTTGCTACTAGATGAGCCAACCAACCACTTAGACGTAACAACGATTGAATGGTTAGAAGGTTTCTTAAAAGACTTCCGAGGCTCAATCGTATTTATTTCACACGACCGTGCATTTATCCGTTCGATGGCTACACGTATTGTAGACTTAGATCGTGGTAAGTTAACGTCTTTCCCTGGTGATTATGAAGGTTACCTAGAAGCGAAAGAAGAAATGCTACGTGTTGAAGCCGAGCAAAATGCACTTTTTGACAAAAAATTAGCACAAGAAGAAGTGTGGATCCGTCAAGGTATTAAGGCGCGTCGTACTCGTAACGAAGGTCGTGTTCGAGCATTGAAAGCATTACGTAATGAACGAGCAGAACGTCGTGATGTTGTTGGTAAAGCAGAAATGCAACTTCAAGATGCAAACCGCTCTGGTAAGATTGTCTTTGAAGCGAAGAATATCGGTTATAGTTACGGCGATAAGCAAATCGTTAAAGACTTTAGCTTTAATGTTATGCGTGGTGACCGTATTGCGTTAATTGGCCCGAATGGTTGTGGTAAGAGTACCTTGATCAAACTGATGCTTGATAAGTTACAAGCAACAGAAGGTGACTTCCATTGTGGTACAAAGCTTGAAGTCGCTTACTTTGACCAATACCGTGAAGTGCTTGATCCTGAGAAGACCGTAATGGATAACCTTGCTGATGGTAAGCAAGAAGTGACCATTAATGGTAAAACACGTCATGCATTAGGTTATTTGCAAGATTTCTTATTCCACCCACGTCGTGCGCGTACACCAGTAAAAGCACTATCTGGTGGTGAAAAGAACCGACTATTGTTGGCTAAATTGTTCCTAAAACCAAATAATTTATTGGTTCTCGATGAGCCAACCAACGATTTGGATATCGAAACATTGGAACTTTTAGAAGATATTCTTGCCAATTATCAGGGTACATTGCTTTTAGTTAGTCACGATCGTCAATTCGTTGATAATACTGTGACCACAAGCTGGATTTTTGAGGGAGAGGGCGTTGTTAACGAATACGTTGGCGGTTACCATGATGCCCAATCTCAACGTGCAAACTCTTATGCAAATCGTGCAAAAGAGCAAGCAGCGGAAATCGAACAAGCTAAAAAGAAAGAAGATGAACAGAAACAGCGTCAGACTCAACGTCAACGTTCAACGAAAAAGCTTTCTTACAAGCTTCAAGTAGAATTAGACGGTTTGCCGCAAAAGATCGAAAACTTGGAAAATGAAATTGCCGAGCTTCAGGAAAAAATTAATGATCCTGATTTCTTCGCGAACCCAAGCAATGATACTCAAGCGATTTTGACTCACTTAGCTGAGATTGAAACAGAGTTTGAAGTTGCTTTTGAACGTTGGGAAGAGCTAGAGGCAATGCAAAAGGAATCCTAATGCCACATAAGATGTTAAAACTATCAACGCTTGCTATTTTGGTTGCAGGTGCATCTCAAGCGAGTGCTGCTGTTTATACGATTGAGCCAGTTTCAACTGCAGGTGCTGATGAACTAGCAGCACAAGCATATTTCCCTAATGCTCAGGCAAATGCAGACAGTACGCCTGTTTCTATGTTTACAACGGGAATTAAGCCTTCTTCAGAAGGGGAAAACTGTTTTACGGGCAATTGTAATGCAGGTTCGTATGATGTTGCTGGTACTGCTCGACGTGGTACACAAGGCACACCACTTTCAGATGCCACTGCATTCAATCAAAATCGTCAGTTTATTAATGATGTAAGTGGCTTATATAGCTACTGTCGAGATGATTTAGGTTATAACACATGTGACATTTGGGCTCGTAGTGAGTACTTTGGCTATGGTTATAATGAAGATGACTGGCAAAGTGGTCAGGGCTTAGGTGGTCTTCAGCATATTCAGCAAACATGGAAAAATAACTATCATTCAAATGCTGTTGCTTTAGATAATGGCGCCGCAGTAACGACTAAAGCTGATGATGCAAGTGCATACACAGAAAGTGGTTTAGGGGCTATTCAAGACAATACAACGGATGCAACGTTAGAAGGCATCGTTGGTAATTACAGCTTTGGTACATCGTCTTCTGCTGTATTTAAAAATGGTGATGTTTATCCTCGTGCATTTGCAAAACGCGGTTTTGTTAATATTGATGGTACGCCTGCTGCATTGTTAAATCCTGTATCAGGTGATGCATTTGTTAAGAACATGGGTCAAACCATGGCAAATGGTGCGGTAGAAACGACTGGTGGACTGTTGGTAGTTGGTTCGTCTTCATTTGCTCAAACTTTCACACAAGATGTTGATTCTCGTGATCCTAATACTGATGATATCGATATTGGTTTAGGTTTCAATAAAGATACTTTTAAGCAATGTGCAACTAATCCATCTAACTTGTACAGTACATTTGAATGTCAGTTTAGTTCATTTGCTAATGAAGCTGCTTTTTGGCTAGTTGATGCGTCAGGTAATGTTGTTAAATCAGGGGCAATGGGGTCAAACCTAGCTGCCGTTGATAACGATCATGAGGATGTGTCAGCACAAGCATCGGCTAATGCTGTCACTATGGTTAACGGTTCACCAGTTGCCGTTGGTTATATCTCTCGTGATACTAACAGTAGTGATTCTTATGTAATGGAAGCCGCTTTCTTTAAGCCTACAGCTGGTATTGATTCATCATGGACTCAAACCGCTATTCCTGGCATGACAATTTCTACTGGTGATGATCGTAACTACGAATACACAATGGCTAACGATGTTAACGCAAATTTCAAAGTTGTTGGTATCGCGAAAAGTCACAAGGCAGATAACCGTTCATACCCACAAAAAATGTTTATCTATGATAATGCAACAGGTCAGACTAAGTTCTTAGATTCTTCTGTTAGCTCTATTTTCTTCCGTGGTTCAAACGGTGATGCAGAGGCGATTAACGATCATGATCAAGTTGTAGGCTGGGTTGATTCAGAAACGAAGAACCAAATTGATGGTTCTGAGCGTCGTCATCGTGCGTTTACTTACATTGCAGGTTCAACGGCTCAAGGTCCACTGAAAGCTGGTAGTGTATGGATGCTTGACGATCTAACGAATGACGGTGGTGCAGCAAACTCAGTTGCCAACTCTTACCGTATCATTTCTGCAACTGACGTTAACAACGCAGGTGTGATTTCTGCTACCGCTAATTACTGTGCTGGTGGCTATCAAAACCTAACGAAAGAAGCGCAATGTTCAGTGACCGAAAAACAAGTAGCAATTAAGCTTGTTCCTAAAGCAAATGCGACTGATAAAGATATTATTGTTCGTAAAGCTGAAGAAGATGAACCAGTAAAACGCTCTGGTGGTTCACTTGGAATTCTTGCTTTGACAGCACTTGGCTTTATTGGTTTCCGCCGCAGAAAGTAATTTTTTAAAGAAATTACATTATTCAAACAAGCTCACATTTTGTGGGCTTGTTTCGTTTTTATATTTGATAAATTGTTCGTAATCACCCATTTTTATAAGTGGAGACATAAAAACTCCATCGTTACGTAATAGTAATGAAAAGTAATATACAGATAAGGATGAGGACCGAACTATGAAGAGACAAAAGCGGGATCGTTTAGAACGTGCGCAGGCTCGAGGTTATCAAGCCGGATTAAATGGCCGTTCTACAGATGCATGTCCGTACCAAGGTACAGATGCCCGTACTAACTGGCTAGGTGGTTGGCGAGACGCAAGAGAAGACTTGCAACAAGGTCTCTATAAATAATACCTCCCTCATGGTTAAACCCTATTCTGCAGCCCCTTAGGAGAAGGGGCTTTTTAATGTCAAAAAACCAAAAAGATAGCATTATTGGCTTGGTGGTTTTATTTCTTCTTGGAAGAAAGCTATCAAAATTGAATTAACAATACTTTTCTATTTGTATTGATAGCAATCTTATATTGCTGGTGGATCAAAAAAGCCCTGATACATTGCTGCAACAGGGCTTAATAATCGCTAAATTATAGGCGATTAGAAGTTGTCAGTATCTTTGAAAAGACCCACTTTAAGATCTTTTGCTACGTAGATTTCTTTACCATCTACCAGTACACGACCATCTGCCACACCCATAATTAGCTTACGGTTAATAACACGCTTAAGTTGGATCTCGTAAGTGACTTTCTTCGCTGTTGGTAGAATTTGACCAGTGAATTTCACTTCGCCTACACCAAGTGCACGACCTTTACCTTCACCACCAGACCAGCCTAAGAAGAAACCAACTAACTGCCACATTGCATCAAGGCCAAGACAACCAGGCATTACTGGATCGCCTTTAAAGTGACAGTTAAAGAACCATAGGTCAGGGTTGATATCTAATTCAGCAACGATAAAACCTTTACCGTGCTCACCATCTTTATCCGTGATATTTACAATACGGTCGATCATTAACATGTTATCTGATGGTAATGATGGGAAATCAGGACCGTATAGTTCGCTATTGCCACATGCGACGAGTTCTTCGTGTGTATAAGAATGCTGGCGTGTCATTAGAATCAATTACTCCTTGAAAAGTATGGGAGCAATTTAGCGTACACGTGTAAGCTTAACAACTCGGATCAGTTCTGGACAAACCAGTTTGCGACATGCATACGAATTCGATTTAGCAATCCAACTTCATTAGACAAATCACCGTGATGGAAGTAATCAATACGCTCTTCAATTAATGAAAGGATTGTCTCATCTTCTTCGTTTTCACTACGGAATGGTTTATCTGTAAGAAGAGGAATGGCTTCATCCACATTCTCAACAGCCCAAATATGGAACTGTTTTGCTTTGATCGCTTCGATAACCTCATCATTTAAGCAAAGGTTACTTAGGTTCGTTTTTGGTAAGATCACACCTTGGTTGCCAGTCAGGCCACGATGTACACATACTTTGTAGAAGCCTTCTACTTTCTCATTAATGCCACCTACAGCTTGTACACGACCAAATTGATCGACTGCGCCTGTTACTGCGATTTGTTGATTAATTGGCTGAGAAGAAAGTGCAGACATTAGTGCACATAGCTCAGCTAATGATGCACTGTCACCATCAACCTCTGAATAAGATTGCTCAAATACAATTGAAGCTGAGTAGGGTAAGGCTTGATCTAAATCGAGTGCTGTAGCAACGAAGGCTTGCATGATCATCATGCCTTTAGCGTGAATATTACCGCCGAGATCAACTTTACGTTCAACGTCGGAAATATCACCATCACCAAAGTGAACAACACAAGAGATACGAGCAGGCTCACCGTAAGCTGTTGGGTGACCAGGCATTTCGACCACAGTTAAACCATTAACCTGACCAATTTCTTTACCATCACTAGCGATAAGAACCTGACCATGGTGAATATCTGCTATTGCACGCTCTGGTAAATAAGATTCACGGTATTCTTTAGCACGTAAAGAGGCTTTGATGTTAGCTGCTGTGATCACGTTACCGTCAGATTCAAGGCTGGCTTCAGACAGCAAGTTTAGATGCCAGAGCAAACATAGTGGTAAACGTGTTTGGTCTTCAGCATAACGAGCACCTGCGTTTAATAAAGCGGTGACAGCGTCACTATCTGCTAGCTGTGGCAACTGATGATGCTCGATAATGGCTTTAACATAACCAAGGTAATCTTCAAGGTTAGCATCATTAAGAAGTAAATCTTGTTCAAACTCACCGTACATTGCAAAACCTGTACTTAAATCGGGCTCTGCACTGTCTAACTCTGCCATTAAGTAACGATCACCAATAATCACTAACTTAACGTTGATTTTTTCGGCAGGCGGTAGGTTAACTAAGACTTTTTTGTTTGACGATTCCCACTCTAATACACCATCAGTAAGGGTACTTTTGAGGCGAGGCCATAAAGATGGATTACTCAGTAATGCTGTAATAGAAAGCACCAAGTAACCATTGTGAGCTTGATGCAATAAGCCATGCTTAATGCTTGGTTTCGTTAATGTATTTTGCTCTAGTGGTGGGTAAACCGTACCAAATAGTTTTTCGGCAGTAACATTGTCACCCGCAATGATTATCGGCTGCTCTTTTTCACTCGTCTGTGAGCAAGTTGTATTATTATTACTATTGAATTGGTATTTTTTTATGAGTTCAATAATATAATCACGGTACAAGGTATTATCAGGCGCCGTAATACGGAGAATGCGAGGCTGTAAATTGAGCGCGCTGAAGCGACGTACGGCATCTGATAGTCGAGGTTGAAGAGTACCGATGGAAGCCGGTTCAAGATTGCTATAATGATCTAGAGTCGTCTGGTACTGAGTGTAATCAGGAAACATTGTACGCCAAGATTCTTCATGCATAAATTTAGGTTTCTATTGTTACTGTGAAAAGGTAAGCAGTATAAAACAATCAAAGAGCTCATAATAGAGACTTATGACCTATATTTATGTTTCATAAAAACAACCAGTTAATGTCAAATCATGGATTGTTATTTGGGGACTCTAGGGTTACACTGTCACGTAGTTTCGTTGAATGATGAGAATGTATTAATCTTATGAAATATCAGCAGCTTGAAAATCTTGAAGCCGGTTGGAAATGGACTTATTTAGTAAAGAAGCATAAGGAAGGTGAAGCGATCACCTGTTTTGTTGATCGTAGTGAAGCAGAAGCTGCTGTTGATGCGCTGTTTGATATTGAACACGAACCAACCAAAGTGATTGATTGGATTAGTGCCAATATGTCTCCTGAACTTGATAATAAGTTAAAACAAGCCATTCGAGCGAAACGAAAACGTCACTTTAATGCAGAACAAGTGCATACGCGTAAAAAGTCGATCGATCTCGATTATCGTGTGTGGGAAAAGTTGGCAGAAAAATCGCAAGAGTTAGGTTCAACCTTATCTGACACGATTGAATACCTGATAAGTGAAAGTAATAGAACAGAGCAAGCCAGTAAGCAAGTCAGTGATATTAAGAATAATTTGACAGAACTGCTCAACATCGACCCTTTTAGTAAATAATTTTTGTTGTGTGGTTACTGTTCTGTATGAAGTCATCTTCTAAGGAGTAGGTAATGGAGTATGTATTAGTCTTAGCAGTTGTTGTTATTTTTATTGTCTTTAAAGATCGTCCAATAATGGTACTGAAATTTGAAAATGGTGAATTAACTAAGACGAAAGGTGATGTACCAACAGGCTTTCAAACATCATGTAAAGAGATCGCCCATAAGACACCATTTAGTGGGCAAATTAAAGTCTATAAAAATCGATTTACGACTAAAATTGATTTTTCAAAAGATATTCCAGCTAAGATCAAGCAACGAATTCGTAATGTGTTTCCTCATAGCTCGCAGTCAAGCAAAAAGGGAAAACGAGCTTAAGTTTTTAGTTACTCAATGGGCGAGTTTACAGTCGCCCATCCAGCATAAGACATTTCATTTTGATCACTCCTCATGCACTTAGATTAACCCAAGGTACTGATTTAAAAGAGAGCATACTTCAATATGTTCAAAATAATCAGATCCAAGCAGGCTCATTACTTTCGTGTGTTGGCTGCCTGTCGCAAGCAATTATACGTTTAGCCGACGAGTCCAAAACTATTGAGTTAGCAGGGCCGTTAGAAATTTTAACTTTATCAGGGACATTAACACCGTCACATGTTCATCTTCATATATCTGTTGCTGATGCGAAAGGTAAGGTAATTGGTGGGCATTTAGTGGAGGGGAGTATTGTGTCTTATACTGCTGAAATTTGTTTGGTTTCTTATTCAAATATGGCGTTTAGCCGAGAATTTGATCCACAAACACAATTTGATGAATTGGTAATAACAGCATAAGAAGAGTTGAAGGGAAAATCACAAGTTAAGCCAAGGGTAGATTAACTTGTGATGATAATTATTTCAACGCGTTGAGTAGCTCGTCTTTACTTTTGATGTATGCGGCAAACTTTTCTTTTAGTTCTTTTAATTCTGTCTCGGCTTTTATACGTTTGATTCGTTCATCTTCCAATTGCTGTCCTAAATCAACCGCTAAATAACCACCTTTAATTAGTGCTTTTGTTGTTACATTACTTTCAGTTAATGATTTAAGTGATTCGATCATATAGTAGTGCTGATCGACATCTCGAATAGTTATTGCCATTAAGTACTCCTTTAACTTACTATAATATAACACTTTTCTTTCAAATAAACAGCAAGCTAGTGCACTATAACTTTTTATCTTGATAAAATTAAACCGGGAAACACCGGCTTAATCATTAACGTATTTTATTACCTAAAAGAAGGCTACTTAGGTTAATAGCATGTCCATTATCTAGCTCCAAAATCCCTCTGTCATCTGAAATGTAAACAGCTTCGTTGGTCCTTAACGAATCAATAAAAAAGTTCCTAAATGTAAAATCAACACCTCGGCTTTTATTCATTCGTTTAACACCAAATGTGTAATAATGGTTTTGAAATCTAAGAAAAATACCACTGAATAAAGACGATGAAATAATCTTATTGTCAGTATTTTTCCTCACTAAATTCATTTTTACACGGCCTTTATTAAAATCAACTTTAAGCATTTCAGAGCCGAAAGTAGGGTATTTATCCGTAAAAACATACGAAGATTGCGTATTTAGCGCATTAAACGTTGCTTGAATAAAAATGAAGCACACGGCTAAAAACACACCAAGTAGTGGTTTTTTAATCATTGCATTGCTCCTGGTTTACTTGCGACGTTAAATTAATGTAGTGCTCGTTTAACACGCCTATTAATTGATAACGTTCACATAAACCACCAATAGGGAATGCATACCATTGCCCAATGTCACCTGTTTTATGCTCTGTTATCGCTTCCGTTACCGGATTTGGCAACGTTACACCATTGTAGTGTACAGAAATACCATCGACATCTGTTGTATCAACAAATAAAAGGTATTGGTAACAAGCAAATAGCGTTATTAAGAAGAAAAAACTGACAACAATAAAATCAGAAATACTTATCGATTCAAATCTTTTGAATCGCGAATTACGTCTTTTATCTTGGTTATTAAGCTCAGATTTTTTGATAATGCATTCTGTATGCTCACGCATTTCAATGATTTCAGCTATCTGATGTGCTTCGATATGTTTGCTGATATCGTCTTCTTTATAGGAAGCTTGAAAATAACCATCATCAGCTAACGCTGCCTCTTTAATAGAGTAGCCAAGCTTAGGCTCAGTTTGGATAATCTTATGCTCACCAATTTTACTAAAAGCTGTACGTAAGTTCTTAATTGCTACCGTTAATGAGTTATTGGTAACAACTTTACCTTGCCAACATTCTTTTAGTAATGTTTCTCTGTGGATTGTTTGGTTTGCTGAATTTGCTAATAAAGCAAAAATATGAGTCTCTGAGCGTGATACTTTTAAAACAGCATTATCACTGATACGAGTGATCGTTCTACGAGAGTAATCTACATCAAAACGACCAAAACGTTCGACTCCGTTGTTTACTTCATCGTTCATTTTTTACTTATCAATAGGAGAGTTGTTAAAGGGGATAACGACTCATAAAGAGCGGTC
>NZ_SSMG01000326.1 GCF_009873615.1 Photobacterium lucens | reverse complement strand
AAATAACTACAGTGGTTTTCATATTTTCTTTCGTGGACAACAGCCGACTAAAAAAAATCTGAATTTTAGAAAATGTTATGTTGAGTATATTGCAGCAAAGCAGTTTGTCGGTGCACCAGATATTAGTGAAGTCAAAGTAGAGACATCAGAGTGTTAAGCATTCGGATGTTTTAACGATGCTTGTCTAATTCGTTTTATAAAAGTAGCCCCAAGTGTTGAATAACCGCTTGGGGCTTACTTTTCATTTTAGCTTAAGTGTTTAGTTGTTTTTGGCTGGCACTACAGAGCTTAATTCAGGCTCAAACCAAGCGGCATCAGTTTCTGCCATTTCTTCAAACACAGACCATTTTTTCAATGCTACGGCTTGAGCGCGGTCAAATAGTTCAACAGCATGTTCAGGATTAGTTTTGAACAATTGGTTAAAACGACTTTCTTGTTGCATAAATTCAGCTTTGCTTATGGTTGGACGAAGTGAATCTAAAGTAAATGGATTCTCACCTTGCTCTTTAAGCATTGGGTTGTAACGGTAAAGAGGCCAGTGACCAGAGTACACCGCTTTTTTCGCTTGTTGACGCGCTTGTGTCATATCAAAACCATGAGCAATACAAGGACTGTATGACAAGATCAATGATGGACCGTCATAAGCTTCAGCTTCTCGTAATGCTTGCAATGCTTGCTGTGGGTTTGCATTTAAGCAAATTTGCGCCACGTAGACATTACCGTATGAGATTGCTTGTAAACCAAGTTCTTTACGGAAGGTTGGTTTACCACCAGCAGCGAATTTTGCGGTTGCAGCAAGTGGTGTTGCTTTCGATGCTTGACCACCTGTATTTGAGTACACCTCGGTATCCATTACTAATACATTGATATTACGAGATGAACCTAAAGCATGGTCAAGACCACCGCTACCAATATCGTATGCCCAGCCGTCACCACCAACGATCCAGATTGAACGTTCAACTAGAGTATCAATCACTGAATCTAATTCGGCTGATTTTGGATGACCAATCAGTTTTTCACGAATAGCTTCAACACGTTCACGTTGCTCTAAACAAGCTTGTTCTGTTGATTGCTCGGCTGTTAATACAGCTTGTACTAACTCATGACCTATTTCAGGCTCTAATTCTTTGATTAAGCGTGAAGCCATGTCTTTTTGATGGTCAACGGAAATACGATAACCTAAACCAAATTCCGCATTATCCTCAAACAATGAGTTAGACCATGCCGGACCATAACCGTTTTTACCTTGTGTCCATGGTGTCGTTGGCATGTTACCGCCGTAGATTGAAGAACAACCAGTGGCATTGGCAATCATTAAACGTTCACCAAATAGCTGACTAATCACTTTTAGAACAGCAGTTTCCCCACAACCTGCGCAAGAGGCTGGGAATTGGAAGTGTGGTGGCAAGAATTGCACGCCCTTAACGGTTGAATAATCCACTTGATTAATCGGTAGCTGAGGTAGTGATTCAAAGAACTCAACATTCGGCGCTTGCTCATCCCATTGTTCTGCCGCTGGTACCATTTGCAATGCCTTACGGTTTGAATCTGTTGCACTGTGAGCAGGACAAGCATCGACACATAAGGTACAACCCATACAATCTTCAGCATACACTTGAATGGTATAAGCGGTATCTGGGAAACCTCGCGCGCTGACATCTGTGTATTTGAAGTTTTCTGGTGCTGCTGCCAATTCATCTTTATTGTAGATTTTTGAACGAATAGTGGCGTGTGGACAAATAAACGAACAGTTACCACATTGAATACAAAGCTCAGGATCCCAGCTTGGTACGTTTACGGCTTGGCGGTGTTTATCAAAACGTGTAGTCCCAGAAGGGAAGGTGCCATCACATGGAATTTCAGATACAGGGATCAAATCCCCACGCATTGCCATCACTTCTTTGGTGACTTTCTGTAAGAACTGCGGTTGATCATCACCAATGGTTGATTTCACCTCAACATTAGATGTAGCTGTTGCTGGAATGGTTACTTTCTGGGTTGCTGAAACGGCGTGATCGACCGCATTCCAGTTCATTTCTACAACGGCTTGACCTTTTCGAGAATACGCTACTTCAATGGAGTGTTTGATTTGCTCAATGGCTTCTTGTTGTTCGAACACGTTCGCTAACATGAAGAAACCTGTTTGCATGATAGTGTTAATACGACGACCCATATTAGTCTCTGCCGCCACTTTCATTGCATCAAGCACATATAGCGATAACTCTTTATCGATGATTTGTTGTTGCACGGTTAGTGGTAGGTGCTCCCATACATGCTCGGCATCATAAGGGGAGTTGAGTAATACGGTTGCCCCTTTTTCTGCATTAACAAGACAATCAAATTTAGTTAAGAAGTTGAACTGGTTAATCCCTACGAATGAAGCTTGTTCAATCATCCAAGGTGCTTCAATAGGTGCATCACCGAAACGAAGGTGGGAGACAGTACGAGAACCTGCTTTTTTAGAATCGTAGTCGTAATAACCTTGAACGAATTTATTGTCTTTTGCACCGATGATTTTAATTGTGCTTTTACTTGCACCGACACTACCATCCGAGCCCCAACCGTAAATTACCGCACGAACCGTGTTATCTGGCTCTAAGGTGTAATTATTATCGATGGCTAAGCTGGTGAAGCTCACATCATCATTAATCCCCACCGTAAATTGGCTAATGGGTTTCTCGGTGATAGCGTTATCAAACGCCGCTTTCACCATTGCAGGGGTAAACTGTTTAGATGATAAACCGTAACGACCACCTGTCATTTTAGGCAAGCAAATACGTTTACCAACAGAGCACTGTTCTACTAAAGCACTCATGACGTCGGTGTATAAAGGTTCTGCAACTGCTCCCGGTGTTTTACAACGATCCATGACGATTAAGTGATGACAACTTTCAGGTAAGACGTTAGTGAAGTAATCAACAGCAAATGGACGGTATAAATGAACTTCGATTAAACCGACACTTTTTCCATTTTTATTAAGCTCATCAACGGTTAAACGTGCGGTTTGTGCACCTGAACCCATAATCACCATAACGGACGTTGCTTCAGGATCACCATAGTAACTAAATGGCTGATATTGACGACCTGTTAACTGGGCAAATTTAACCATTGCATCATTAACAATGTTCGGTACAGCTTGGTAGTACGGGTTAACTGCTTCACGACCTTGGAAGTAAATATCTGGGTTTTGCGCAGTACCACGAATAAAAGCACGTTCAGGCGCTAACCCTCTTTTACGGTGAGCAATCACATCGTCGTTATTGATCATTTCACGGATGATGTCATCACTCATGACATCAATTTTATTCACTTCATGAGAAGTTCTAAAACCATCAAAGAAATGAATAAAAGGTACACGTGAAGCCAGTGTCGCTACTTGAGCAATAAGGGCGTTATCATGGGCTTGTTGTACCGAACTGGATGCTAACATCGCAAAGCCTGTTTGGTTACAAGCCATCACATCTTGGTGATCGCCAAAGATAGATAGCGCCCCTGTGGCTAATGAACGAGCTGCAACATGAAACACCGTTGATGTTAATTCACCAGCGATTTTGTACATGTTGGGGATCATTAACAATAAACCTTGAGAAGCGGTAAATGTTGTTGTTAATGCGCCAGTTTGGAGCGAGCCATGGGTAGCACCTGCGGCACCTGCTTCAGACTGCATTTCGATAATGTTTGGAACATCGCCCCAAATATTACGTTGTTTTTCTGCGGCAAATTGATCAGCTAATTCTGCCATTGGTGAAGAGGGGGTTATTGGGTAAATCGCAGCGACTTCGTTTACACGATAAGCAATATGAGAAACTGCGCTACAGCCATCCATTGTTTTATATTGATGAGTCATAGAAGTTCCCCTTATTATTTTTTTAGTGTGAAAGGAATGTCAGATACAGGTGACATTGCAATAGCATGGCAAGGACATTGGTTTACGCAGGCTTGGCAACCTGTACATTTCTCGTAGTCAAATTTGTAGCGGTTACCTTTACCAAGCTTGATAATGGCACCTTGCTCAGGGCATGCGCCGTAGCAGCCATCACATTCAAAACAGTTACCACAGCTGTAACAACGTGTCGCTTCATAGACGGCTTGGTCCATGGTTAGCCCTTGTACTACCTCGGTAAAGTCTTTAACACGCTCAGCAACAGCGACTTCGTTAATGGGATTACGGTTGGAATCAATTTCGTACCAAAGTTGCAGCATATCGTGAGTAACAACTTGGTGTTTTTCTTCACTGAGGTAAACACCACCACGTAGCCATGCATCAATATTACGTGCTGCTTTTTTACCGTGTCCTGTGGAGGTAGTGACTGAACGAGATGAAGAGATCATGTCACCGCCGGCGAAAATACCTTCATAACCGGTCATCATGTGATCGTTAACTTTGATGCAGCCATCAGGTGTTAATTCGACATTCTCAACGCCTGAAAGAAGTTGGCTTTCAATGTCTTGCCCGATAGCAAAAACCATGGCATCAGCTTGAAGAGTCTCAATTTCACCAGTGGGTTTTGCGTCACCATTTTCATCTAACGCCATAACTTCCATAGTAAATTCAGTGCCATGAATCGAGGTAAGATTTCGCATCCAGTGAATTTTCACACCTTCAGCTTCAGCTTCATCTGCTTCAAATTCATGGGCTGTCATGTGGTTGCGATCAGAAAAGAAGATCACCATGACTTCCTCAGCGCCTAAACGTTTAGCGACACGCGCGGTATCCATTGCAGTATTACCACCACCCAGTACCGCAATACGTTTACCAAGCTTAGGACCTTGATCATTACCGACTAGGTTCAAATATTCAGTGGCTTCCATAATGGGACCACAATCTTCCATTGGAATTTTTAAATGACGACCAATTTGTGCGCCAATAGCAAGGAAGACGGCATCAAATTCACCTTGCTCTTTTTCTGCAACAATATCGGTAACTTTATGATTAAGCGTAAGCTTTACGCCCATATCGGTAATTTTTTCAACTTCTTGCTGCAAGATATTACGAGGTAGACGATAAGCTGGTATCCCGTAATTCATCATGCCGCCTGCATGGGGGTTAGCATCACGGATTTCGACTTGGTGACCCGCTAAACGAAGATGATAGGCAGCGGCTAAACCTGCAGGACCTGCACCGATGATCAAAATTTTACGATTGGTTTCTTCATTAACTGTTGGATAAGCCCATTTTTGATCAATGGCTAAATCACCTAGCATACGTTCAACTTGTTGAATCGAAACCGGAGAGTCCGTATGTGCGCGGTTACAGCTAATTTCACATGGGTGATAACAAACACGACCATGTATCGCAGGCATAGGTTGATTTATTACTAACTTTTGCCATGCTTTTTTGAATTCTAAATCACGCACTAATGCGAGAAAGCCTTGAATATCATTACCTGTAGGGCAGTGTTGATTACAAGGTGGCAGGTAGTCTTTATAAACGGGAAGCATTTTAGGTTTGGGACCAATACTTTTGGTATTAAGACATGCTGAATTTCTTACAATTTGCTTTGCAGACATAAGTCGTCCTTAATACATAAATGCTATTCACCCGTTAGCATTAAACTTGTATCTATCAAAGCCTAAAACGAGTAAATATTTGATTTATTATGATTTAACACTCATTTTAATATGAGTAATTAGTAGTTATTTATTACTTATTAAA
>NZ_SSMG01000325.1 GCF_009873615.1 Photobacterium lucens | reverse complement strand
GATGATATGTTAATGCTAACGTAAATCTGTTTATTATTATCTTTAATATCTGCTAGTACATGATTAATTACATTTGAATCGAAATAACCCTTATTAACAAAGGTTTGCACAAAGTTTTCAATATTAACATTTTTATCTGGTAGACGTAGTAATGCTTCGTATGCCACTTCTTTGTTTTTATAGAAAATGGGTTGGTACTGAAAGTATTTAGAATTTAAAAACATTTATTGAGTCCACATACAATGCATGAGTGTGTTTATATGATCATATAGGCCTATAGAGGTTAAGGAGCTATGCTAAGACTGATCAAATAAGTCATGTCAATATTTTGACATGAACGGTGTATTTTAAAAAGGAATAAGCCTGATTTTTTACTTAACAATAACGATTTGGTCGAATATCTAAATTTTTTGGTTGTTTAATAAAATATCAGTTGATTTATAAACGGGATAAACCAACTGATAAATTTGATTAGGAAAGGTGACGTAAGCTACGTTTTTCTAATTGGCTAAATAACAGAGATAAGGAAAGACAAAGTACAAGGTATACCGCGCCAACTAACAGCCATATTTCAAAAATCAATCCTGAAGAGTTGGCTATTTCACTGCCAACAAAAGTCATTTCTTGGATTGAGATCAGTGAAATAATGGATGAATCTTTCACGATCGAAATAAACTGTCCGGCAAGGGCTGGAACAATACCAGCTATCGCTTGTGGAAAGATCACATAACGAAAACGATCCCATTTTGATAGCCCCAGAGAGTCTGCCGCTTCCCATTGTCCTTTCGCAATAGCATCAATGCCAGAACGTATCACTTCAGCAATATAGGCTGCGGCTATTAGCCCGATACATAAAATGCCTGAAAATAGGTTTTCCCATAATTGTGCGTCCCCAAAGAGGAAATACTGTAATCGGTTTTCATGGCCGTGATAATTACGGAATAAATCATCTAAGCCAAGCAGTGGTACTAATTGACTAGAAATAAAGAAATAGAAAATAAAAACAAAGACTAAAGGTGGAATATTACGTACAAGCTGAATATATGCATTAGCCGGCACACGGAAGAATACTAGTGAAGAACGACGACCAAGTGCAAGGAATAAACCAAACACTGCAGCAAAAACCATGCCCCATAAACTAAGGCGAATAGTGCTGATCACACCTTGAAAGAAATAGGGTAGCTCGCCATTTCGACCCGGTGTAAAAACTAAATCAAAAGCTTTGTGCCATTGCCAATGGTAATTAATGCCAATGGATGAACGATAATATAGCCAGCCTAAAAAGCATCCTACAATTGCTAGTAAGACGTAATCGAGCAATTTGAACTGTGGTAAAGAAAATCTTGCAGCCGAACGATTATTAGTCGGCTGCGAAGACGTTTTCTTTGCTGTTGAGCAAGAAGACATAATGATTATTGACCTTCTGCCACTTGGCTTTGCCAATCTACGGTCGTGAACCAGTAGTCATAACGCTCTTGTAGCCAACCATCTTGGGTTCGAAGCAAGATCCAGTTATTGAAGAAATTCAATAAATTGAAATCTCCTTGGCGAATAGCAAAACCTTCTGAACCTTGGCTTAGACGCTCTTTGAAAGGAATAAATAGCTTATCTTTATATTGCAGTGCCATTTGCTCAGGTTTGGGTGTAGAAGCCAGTACTGCTTGTGCATTGCCATTTAATACTTCTTGGAATGCTTGTGATTCATCATCGAATTGACGAAGTTTAGCCTTAGGGAAGTATTTCTTCGCTGTTTGAACTGTTACCGCCCCACGACGAACTGCTAATGTCACACTGCGTTTGTTGTAATCAGCAATAGTGATCTTATCGCCAGCAAGCTCTTTACTTGCCGCAAGTTGAATACCTGAGTGTGAATAAGGAGTGGTAAAAAGAACACTCAGATTACGTTGTGGAGTAATAGACATGCCACCGATGATAACGTCAAATTTGCCCGCTAATAGGGCAGGGATAATACCGTCCCACGCTGTTGGAATAAACTCCACTTTAACGCCAGCATCTTTTGCTACACGCTTAGCGACATCGACTTCAAAGCCGATTAATTCGCCTTGCTTATCACGCATAGCCCAAGGGACAAAAGTGGATAATCCAACACGTAAAGTACCGCGTTCCTTTATTTGCTCTAATGTGCCTTTCTCGGCGGCAAACGCATGGTTTACACTGAACAAAAGAGTGAATGCAGTAAGTAAAACTGCAAATATTCGCTTCATCTTTCTGTCTCCATATCGTTAAAAATAGTTAATGTGTTGGTGTTGCTAATTTATGTTCGAGTAATGTAGCCAGTGCAGATAGCAGTAAAGTGATGCATAAATACATTGCGGCTATTGTGAACCAAATTTCAAATGGCATTGCTGTATCAGCAACGATGTCTCGACCTTGAGTGGTTAAATCGAAGATCGCCATAATGCTGACAATCGAAGAGTTTTTTACCAGTGAAACAGCTTCATTGGTTAATGGCGGTAAGATCCGACGCAGCATTTGCGGCAAAATGATGTAGCGATAACTATCCATTTTGCTTAATCCTAGACTTTCAGCTGCTTCAAATTGTCCCTTAGGAATATTGATCAAACCTGCACGGAAGATTTCAGCGGTGTAAGCGCCTTGAAATAAAGATAAGGCTAAAACGGCGGTGGTAAATCGCTCTAGTCCCAGCATGGGACCAAAGACAAAATAGAGTAGATAGATTTGGACTAATAATGGCGTGTTACGAATTAACTCTATATAACCACGGGCTAATCCACGTCCAACTGCAGAATGTGAAACACGCAGCAAAGCGGTGATTAGGCCAAAAATCACAGTAAAAATCAGACTAATTGCTGAGATCTTTAATGTGATCAGTAAGCCATCAATAAGCTCGGCTGAAAACCATTCACCATCTTCTTTAAAGAAAAGATACTGTGGAACACGATACCATTGCCAATGGTAGTTCATGGCATCTGCACCACTATTGAGTAACCACATAATGGCAAAAGCGATCACGCTGATTTGCAACAGCCCACTAATAACAGGCTTTAAGATTTTCCACATCGGTGATATTGACTGAGGTTTCGTTGTCATAACCGCCTCAGTAGCTCAGAATTTTGGTTAAAAAGCTTTGGGTGCGTTGTTGCTCTGGTGCATCAAAGAGTTTTGCTGGTGGTGCAATTTCTACAATCTCACCCTCATCCATAAAGACAACGCGATCAGCCACTTTACGCGCGAACCCCATTTCATGGGTGACGCAGATCATGGTGATACCTTCATTTGCTAACTCTTTCATGACATCGAGCACTTCATGGATCATTTCAGGATCGAGCGCAGAGGTTGGCTCATCGAACAAAAGAATATCTGGCTTCATACATAATGAACGAGCAATTGCGACACGCTGCTGCTGACCACCAGAGAGCTGACCGGGAAACTTATCGGCTTGATGCGCAATATGAACCCGTTCAAGATATTGCCTTGCTAAGGTTTCAGCTTCTGCTTTGGACATACCTAACGCACGACGAGGGGCTAGGGTCAGGTTGTCTAATACCGTCATATGAGGGAAAAGATTAAAATGCTGAAACACCATTCCGACCTTACCACGAATGGTTTTCAGGCTTTTTGGTTCGAGTGTTTTTCCGGTAACAGTGATTTCCCCTGAGTCGTAGTGCTCAAGGCCATTAATACAGCGAATTAAGGTTGATTTACCAGAGCCTGAAGGGCCACAGATCACTAAGCGTTCACCTTTGTGTATGGTGAGATTAATGTCTTTTAATGCGTGGAAATCGCCATACCATTTATTCACATGGTTAAATGTTATTATTTCGTCTTTAGCCAACAAGACGTACCTCAACTGATAAATTAATAGCTTTTCATAATATGAAGGAAAGACCAACCTATTACAGCAATAGCTTTAACCGATTAAAATTAATAATTATTTCAATATTATATAACAATGAACCTTAAATGCTGATAAGTCATCATTTAGTTTGATAAGTGTGGATTATGTGAATGAATATTACTCACTCTTTTCTCAAAATGAGAGGTTGGTATAACAT